>NZ_JBHUYJ010000032.1:21503-70801 GCF_042668715.1 Streptomyces sp. NPDC057271 | reverse complement strand
TCAGCCACGTGATCATTCTGGCCGTCCAGTGCCGCCCGGAACAGCGACCGGGCGGCACGTCACGACGGGGCGAACGTTGCCTGATGCGGCACTAGCTCTCTAGTGCTCCGGTGTGGTGACGCGGGTCGAGCGTCGTCGGTGCTGGCTGCCGACCGTGCAGGAGGGCAGACGGTGCCGGTGTGACGGTCAGTCGAGGGTGGGTGGGGTCGCGGCGTGGTCCGTGAGGTCGTCGAGTTGAGCGGCGAGGCCGGGGTGGGTGTCGGCCAGGTGGGGCCGGGTGGCGGCGAGGGGGTGGATGAGATCGGCGGGGTCGTCGTGGGCGAGGGCCGTGTGGAGTTGGTCGAGCGGGCGCCGGGCGGCGGTGGGGAGGTCGGTGAGGGCGGTGATCTGCCCGGCGATGCGGCGCAGGTCGGCTGCGTTGCGGCGGGCCCAGGCGGCCTGGGAGCGGTCGGCTGCGCGGCGTTCACGGGTGGCCTGGACGCGTTGTTCGCCGGTGGTTCCGGCGGGTCCGGGGCGGCCGCGCAGGTAACGGCGTTCGGCGGCCTGGCGGCTGGCGACGCCGAGCGGATGGGCTAGGTCGGCCCAGCTGGCTCCCGCGTGTCGGGCGGTCTCGATCAGGCCGGTCTCCCATCCGGCGAGTTCCTCCCTGACCTGCCTCAGCAGCAGGAGGGAGGCCAGGGCCTGCTCCGGGCCGGGAGCGGCATCCGGGGTATCGGCTTCTTCCTGGGCGGCGCGCAGGGCGTTGTCCACTGCTTGCAGGGCGGCCGCGGCAGCGAGGAAGGACGCCGGTCCGTTCGCGTCGGCGCTGGACGGGGCCGGCTGGTCGGCTGCTGTCACGGCACCTCCCTTGGATCGTCATCGTCCGGACGACACCATGTTTGTCATCCAATGGATGACATGCTACAACGGTTTCAGTGAAGCGCATTGGCAGCAACTGCCTGAACTTGCTGGAGGTGTTCTCACGATGTTGATGCGCACTGACCCCTTCCGCGAGCTGGACCGGCTGACGCAGCAGCTGACGGCCCCAGGCACGTGGTCGCGCCCCTCCGCGATGGCGATGGACGCCTATCGCGAGGGCGACGCCTTCGTGGTGGCCTTCGACATCCCCGGCGTCAGCGCGGACGCGATCGACATCGACGTCGAGCGGAACATGCTGACCGTCAAGGCCGAACGCCGACCCGTGGCCAAGGCCGACGACGTGCAGATGGAGTTGGCCGAGCGGCCGCTGGGCGTCTTCTCCCGCCAGATCGTGCTCGCCGACACCCTGGACACCGAGCACATCGAGGCCGACTACGACGCAGGGGTCCTCACGCTGCGGATCCCGATCGCCGAGCGGGCCAAGCGCCGCAAGATCTCCGTCGGCGTCGGATCCGGTCGCAAGGAGATCTCCGGCTGAGCCGAGGATGAGGTTGAGCCGAGGCCGAGGCTGAGCCGAGACCGATGAGGCCTGAACAGCTGCGGAGGACGGGTACCCGGTCTCCCCGTCTCCCGTCCTCCGCACCCCGTGGACCCCAGAAGGGCGGCGGCAGACGTGACTCTGCGACGGGAAGTCTTCCTCGAACAGGTGCAGGAACGCGGTGAGTACGGCAGTCCGCAGGAAGCCGAGCGCGCGGCACGCGTGGTGCTTGCCTTGCTGGGTGCGCACCTGGTCGGTGAGGTGCGTGCCCGACTGGCGGCACACCTGCCGGAAGGCTTCGCTCTGATCCTGCTCAACCCGCTGCAGAGCGCGGAACCGTTGCCACCGGAGCGGTTCGTCCGGGCGACGGCCGCCTGGATCGACGGAGCCACGGAGCAGACCGCCGCCTGGGACGTCGGCGCCGTACTGAGTACGGCCGCCGACGCGGCCGGGGACGACCTGATGGAGCAGATCCTGCTCCAGCTCCCCGCCGGCTACGACCTCCTCTTCGGCCGCCCCCAGCCCACCTGATCAAACCCACCCGGCGGTGCCCCACACCGGCACCGCCGTCCCTGCGAGTGACAGAAAGGCAACCCCAAGTGATCTCCGACCCGCGTACACCACTGCCGCACGTGCCCGCGATGACATACGAGGAGATGCTGGAGAAGGTCCGGTACGAAGGTGCGTATCCGACCCGTGGACGGGCCGAGGAGGCCGTCCACCTGGTTCTGTCCGGACTGGGCCGACAGCTCACCGGCGACGAACGCGTCGAACTCGCCGCTCGACTCCCCGTCGAAGCCGCACGCATGCTCACAGCACAGATCCCGGAAACCGAGCCCCTGACCGGCTGGGCCTTCGTGAAGGACCTCGCCGCCCGCGTCGACGCCTCCCTGGCGACCACCCGCTGGGACACCGGAGCTGTCCTTGCCGCCGTCGCATACCTGGCCGGGCCTGACCTTCTCACCCGCATCCTGCGCCAGCTCCCCTCCGGCCATGCGCTGCTGTTCGGCCGCGCCGAACTCGCTCCCGCCGCATAGCCTCGCCCCGTCGGCACAGCCTCACCGACGCCCGACGCCCGACGCCCGACGCCCGACGCGAGGAGCCCCGGCCCGCGGTCGCGGCTGGTCCCGCCTGGCCTCAAGCGGGTGGCCTGATGCCGCAGGGTGGTGATGGGAGAGAATGCTGCGCATGACGACTTGAAGAGCACCGGCCGGGCGGCAGCACTGGGTCAAGGTCGCGACCTGGGACACGGTCAGGGACGGTGATCGCCGGATCTGCGCCGCTTGTGAGACCGAGATCTGCTCCTACCAGTTCCGTTTCCATCCGCCCGAGTCCTCGTTGTTCGAGCGGTGCGTCGGCTTGGCCTGGTGCTCCGGGTGCCGGATCTACTCCGGTGCGATGGTTCACGTTCCCCGAGCACGTGTCCTCGTCGACGCACTGGCGTCTCTCCCTGCGGACGAGCGCGATCGACTGCTTCGCAGCGAGGCGAAACTGATCAGGTATCTCGATGGTCGAGGCGGCGGCCGACAGTGAGCGGTATCCGCCGGGCGGCCTGCGTTCTGTGAGGGCTATTCGGCCCGGCTGCCGGAGGAGGCGTATTCGATCTTCTTGCCGAGCATGCGTGGGTACGCCGTCGCGGCGAGCGCGGCCCGTGTCAGGGCGGTCTTGGCGACCGTCGAGGCGGAAAAGCCCGGCTGGGTGGCGACCCGCCCGCCCGGACACACCGGCGACCGGCTCGGGCCGGCGGTGCTCGGCATGCGTTCCGATGAGCCCACCACGGCCTCGCGGTGAAGGCGGGGGCCGGTGAATCACCCGACCCCTTCACTGCGGTGGCCGACTCGGCGTGGTGGGCGTTGCATGAAGGGCACGCAGTCCACCGTCTTGTCGAACGGACGTTTGCCGTGGTTGGTGAGGATCATGCGGACAGCCGGTCCGTGCCCGAGGGGATGGGGGACGCCGTACTGAACGCGCTGTTCTCCCAGTCGCCCGTGGGCCTCCATGTCTACGACCGGGAGCTGCGTCTGGTACAGGTGAACACAGCCGCTCGGCTGATGCGGCAGTTGCCGGTCGACCGGTTGCTCGGCCGTACGCTGCCCGAGATCCTCCGGTTCCTCGACGTCACCGATCCGGCTGCCGTGGAACGTGCGGCTCACCGGGTACTGGAAACCGGCACGCCCGAGTCCGAACTGAGCATCCGTGTCCGCGACCGGAGCGACCCGCCGATCGAGGCCGTCGCCTCGGCGTTCGTGTTCCGCCTGGAGCGAGCCGACGGCACCGTGCTGGGGCTGGCCGCCGCGCTGACCGACGTCACTGATGGGTTGCGGGCGGAAGCCGAGGTGCGACTGCTGAACGAGGCGGCCGCACGGATCGGCACCACGCTCGATGTCTTCCGTACGGCGGCCGAGTTCTGCGAGGTCGCCTCCCCGGCATTGGCCGATACCGTGACTGTCGACGTCTACGACGAGGTCCTCCGCGGCCGAGCTCCCACCGCTGATGCTCCCGACAGGGATCAGACGGTCCGACGCGCCGGATTCCGCTCGGTCGCCGGACCGGACCAGCAGGGCGTTCCTGTCGTCGGCGAGGTCGACGTGTACCCGATCGGTACGCCCCACCGCACGGCCCTGGACACCCTGGCCCCCAAGCTGATCCGACGACTTCGCCAGAACGCCCCCTGGCTCGATTCCGCGCGGCGACGCGACGCCCGGATCCTGAGCGCGGGAACGCACTCGATGCTCCTGGTACCGATCCGGGCACGGGGTGTGGTGCTCGGTCTGGCCTGCTTCTACCGGTGGCGTGACCCCACCCCGTTCGACCACCGGGATCTGGGGCTCGCGCAGCAGCTCACCGCGCACGCCGGCCAGTGCCTGGACAACGCCCGCCTCTACAGCCGGGAGCACTCGGCCGCCCGTGTCCTTTCGGGCGGCTTCGCCCACGCTCAGGCCTCCGTGGACGCGGCCGTCGAACTCGCCCGCACCCACCTCCCGGCCGGCACGGGTGGAGGATGGTTCGACGCCATCCCCCTCTCCGGATCCAGGGTCGCCCTCGTCGCCGGGGACACCACGTCCGGGACGTCGGGCCCAGGGGCGATGAGCGAGGTCCGCGCGGCCATCGAGGCGCTGGCCGACCTCGACCTGCCGCCGGACGAGATCCTCCAACGCCTCCACGACCTCGCATGCCGCCCCACCACCCTCGCGGACGCGGCTGCGTCCGACGCCGGTGACGGACCGCCCGCCACCTGCCTCTGCCTCGTCTACGACCCGGTGACTCGCCTGTGCACCGCGGCGAGCGCGGGACACCCCTCACCGTTCCTGGTGCATCCGGGCGGCGAAGTCGAACTGCTCGACATCGCGGCAGGGCCACCCCTGGGCCAAGGGCTTGCGCACTACGCGCTCACCGAACGAGCCCTGCCCGGGGGCACCACCTTGCTGATCTACAACGCCGCCCTGCTGGCCGGGGCCGCTACCGGAACATCGCTGATGAGCCTGCTGAGCGACCGGTTCGCCGATCCACAGCCCTCTCTGCAAGCCGCATGCGACGCGTGTGCCGCCGCCCTCGCGCCGCAGCAACCCCCGCGCGACGCCTACCTCCTGCTGGCCCGCACACGGACACTGGACGACTCCCAGACGAAGGCCTGGACCTTCCCCAACACCCCGGAGAGCGCTGCCCAGGCCCGCAAGCGAGCCGCGAACCAACTCACCGCATGGGGCCTGGCCCAGGACGTCATCGACGACACGGCACTCGTCGTCAGCGAACTGGTCACCAACTCCGTCCGCTACGCGCAGGGTCCGATCCAGCTACGCCTCATCCGCGACGGCGACAGCACGCTCGTGTGCGAGGTCACCGACGACAGCAGCGCCAGTCCCCACCTGCGCCGCGCCCTGGACACGGAAGAGAACGGCCGGGGCCTGTTCATCACCGCCCAGCTCACCCAGCGCTGGGGCGTGAGGCCCTTGGGACGGGGCAAGACACTCTGGGCCGAACGCGTCGTCGCAACGCCTCCCGCCTCCGAAGAGGCCGAACCTCCCGAGGCATGACCGACGGGCCGCCTGACGCGAGAGGCCCCTTCCTGAGTGCCCCACGGCCCCTGCGGCCGAGTGCCCCCACGGCCCCTGCGGCCGCCGGGCGCAGGCGACGGTGCTCACCCGGACGGGACCCTGCTGCCGCGCTACGCGCGTGAGGTGCGGTCCTCCGGCTGCCAGGTCAGGCCGTGCCATTCGCACAGCACCACGGTGGCGTCGTCCTGCAGGCGGCCCTCGTTGTGGCCGAGGACCTCGCGGGTCAGGCGGCGAAGAGTCTCTGGGACGGGAAGGCCGTCGCTCTGGCGGCGGTTGATGAAGTCGACGAACCGATCGACGCCGAACTGGCGGCCGTGGCGGTCCTGTGCCTCGGTGATTCCATCGGTGTAGAGCAGCAGCCGGTCGCCCGGCTGGAGCTGTTCGCGGTGGACGGTGGCGGGCAGCCCGAGATCCGTACCCAGCGGGTGGGTGGGAGGGCCGTCCAAGGCGGTCACCCAGCGGCCCTCACGGATGAGCAGAGGAGGCGGGTGGCCACAGTTGAGCCATCTCAGCAGACCGGTCCGCAGGTCGAGGTCGGCCAGGATGGCGGTGACGTAGTTGTCCCGGGCGAACTGCTCGATGAGTGTGGACTCGACAGCGTCCCGCACCTGGTTCAGATCGGCCTGCTGCCGTCGCCGGTTGCGGCACGTGGCCATGGCGAGGTTCGCCGTCAGCCCTGCGGTGGTGTCGTGGCCCATGGCGTCGAAGACGGCCAGATGGGCCACCTGGCCTGCCAGGGCGTAGTCATAGGCGTCGCCCGCGGTCTCGTACGCCGGTTCCATCACGGCTGCGATGGTCACCGCACGGCTGGCCATGGTGCGCGGGGGCATCAGCGCCCACTGCATTTCGGCGGAGACCGTCATCAGTTGCGTACGGATCAACCGTGCGTACGAGTCGCTGTGCCCTCGCTTCGAGGCGACGAGAAGGCCCACTGCGGACGACAGACCTCGCATCCGGGCCAGCGTGTCCTCATCCGCGTCGTTCTCGGCGGTGCAGGCGAGGACTCCCAGCCGTTCGGTTCCGTCCAGCAGCGGCAGCCAATGCCTGCGGCTTCCGTCGGTGGTGCGGTGCTGGGTATGGATGTCCTGGAAGGCCCGGCCCGCCAGCGTGGCATCGATCCGCAGCTCCTCCCCGCCGTCCACCGCCGCCAAGCCCTCACCGGTGACCTCGCGCAGCACGTCCTCGCGCACATCCGCCACATAGATGCGGGCATCCGCCAGACCGGCCGCTCGCGCGTGCGAACGCACCAGGCCCGGCAACTCGTCGAAAGCAGCCAGATGACTGGCCTGCAGGAGCCGCTCCACCATGCAGGAACCGTCGGCTTTCGTCATGACCGGCACTCCGCCCTGCGGGACGATCGCGTCCGCCCGTCGGGCGAAGCTGCTCACGGCCGACGAAAACGAGAAGCCAGGAAGGCTCTGCCCCCAGCCTAGACCTCGCCGTCATGGGGCAGCGGGCCACGGCCGGGGGCCAGGGAGCCTACGCCGCCGACGTGGCCGGCCGGAGGCGGTCGTGAGGTCTGGCCACGCTCGCTGGGCATCACCCCCCTGGCCGACCCGGGCGCACACCGCGACGACGTGTGCGTTCTCCGCCGCCTGATCAGCGGCTGAGGCCTCTCTGCCGCGCCTGCGGAGGCCGGCAAGGGGGCCTCGTCGGTGTCTGTCCCGCTCACGAACGCGCACCGTCCCCCGCGCCGCGGACCGGGGTGCCCGTCGCGGGCGCGGCTATGTCGCGCTCCTGAACAGGGCAGCCGATCCCGTGACCTCCAGGAGGCGGGTCACCTGGGAGCCGGCGGCGGTGATGGTCAGCCGTCGGCCCTCACGGAGGGCATGACGCCGGGCCAGCAGCAGCGCGTTCAGTCCCGAGGAGTCACAGAAGGAGACGCCCGAGAGGTCGAGGGTGACGTCGACGCCGTCGTAGGCGGCCATGGCCCGCAGGAGGGTCGTCCGCAGCCGGCCGACGCTGTCCAGGTCGATCTCTCCTCGGACTCTGACGCCGACGCCGCAGGCGGTCGGTGTCACGGACACACCGATGCGGTCGTCGTCCCCCTCGTGCGGAGTCGCTACCGGTGCGGAGCCGGGGAGCAGAGCCATGGCGACCACCTCCTGACCTGAGAAGGACCCGAATCGAGTGTCCCGTCGCTGCGTTACCCGTCAGAAATTACATGAAACATGCATCGCATAATCACGGAGGGTGAGGCATGATGCGGGTATGGCAGCCAGACACGCTCACCCGGAGTGGACCTTTCTCACCCATCACGCTCGGGTGCTGCTGGCGCTCTCACGCGACCCGGGCGTACGCCTCCGGGAGGTCGCGCTGAACTGCGGCGTCACGGAGCGCACCGTGCAGGCGATCGTCGCCGACCTCGCCGCGGCCGGGTACATCACGCGCACACGAGCGGACGACGGCCGACGCAACCGCTACGCCCTCGTGCCAGGCGCCGGGTTCCGTCATCCCGCCGAAGCGGGCCATGAGATCGCCGGTCTCCTCAAGCTCCTTGCTGGGCCCCCGGCGTCCCACTCGGCCGCCACGCCCTGATCGGGCGATGGCCCGAGTGAGTCGGGTGCCCCGCTTGCCGGGCCTGCCGGACGAACGCTCGGTCCTCCATAGCCCCCCGGTCCGGAGCCGGCCGCGCGGCGCCGGTGTGCGCCCGCGGTCGCGCCGGGTCTCGCCGTACGGGGTTACGGGTACGCCTGCCGACAGGGGCCCGCCTCGGCCCGAGCCGCTTCGCCGTCGTACCGACTCACGTCGAAGTGGAGTTCCGGCAGGGGACGGGCAGGGGAGTGTGCGCCGACCGCGGAACGCCCCGGTCCGACCACTGCACGAACTCCCCGGGCCTGTGCACAACCACGGTCGGGAAGCCGCGACCGGCCGGCGAGAGCGTCGGACCCGCGCCGGTCTCGTTCGAGGAACAGCCGCGAGAAGATCCGCCGCGCACCCGGGTCCGCCGTCGACGCCCTCCCGCGCGCCGCCCCGAACGCCCGAGCCGGCCACGGTCCTGCCATCGGGCCACAACGGCGCGGCGCGCCGCTCGCCGCCCCGGGCCTTCGGGGGATCCGTCCGATACTCACCGTCATGACCGCTCAGTACGCCGCTGCGTCCGACCCGGACTCCTCCGGTGAGTCCGACCGGCATGCCTCATGGCTGGAGTTGTTCTTCGACCTGATCGCCGTCGCCGGTGTCGCCCAGTTGGCCCATCTCCTGCACGGCGCACCCGACCACGCCGACCTCGCCCTGTACTGCGTGCTGTTCCTCGCGTTCTGGACCGCGTGGATGTGTTTCACGACGTACGGCAACGTGGCGGCCGACAAGGTCCACACCCGCACCGTGCTCATCGGCATGTTCGGGCTCGCGGTGATGGCCGCCGCCGTTCCGGAGGTCCGCTCCGATCACGGGGACGCCTTCGCCCTCGCCTATGTCTTCGTCCGTCTGCTCGCCTCGCGGGTGTGGCAGGGGCGCGGCGAGGTCCCGGCGGACTGGCCGATCGCGCAGCTTTCGGCGGGGGTCACACCGTGGATCATCTCCGTGTGGGCCGAGGATTCCGTGCGGTACTGGCTGTGGGCCGGCGGGCTCGCCATCGATCTGGCCCTTACGTTCGCCCTGTCGGGAAACCGGCTCATGGCGCGGCTCCGGAAGCAGCAGGCGGCGGGGGACCAGGACCATGGTCAGGACGCGGCGCTCCTGCGGGCCGCCCGCTTCGACCCGGGTCATCTGGACGAGCGGTTGGGCCTGTTCACGCTGATCGTGCTCGGCGAAGGCATCGCGCAGGGTGTGGAGGCTGCCTCCGGCGCCGAGTGGAACGCCGATCTGGGCAGCCTGTCGGTGGGTTCCTTCGCCCTGCTGCTGGCGCTGTGGGGGCTGGCGGTGCGCCGCTCCAGCGGCGTACCCCTCCTCGGCTTCGGGGTGCTGGCGCCGCGGTTCTCCTTGCCGATGCACTGTGTGGCGACCGGCGCACTCGCGTCCCTGGCCGCAGCCCTGGGCGCCGCCGTCGAGCACGTGGAGGGGCGGCTGCCGCTGGGCATGCGGTGGCTGATGTGCGGGGCCGTCGCCGTTTTCCTGGGCGTCGGGCTGGTGGCCGGCGCGTTGTCCGGGCGAGGCGCGCGGTGGGTCGTGGTGGTGGGGCTGCCCATGGTCGCGGTGCCCCTGCTCCTCGCCGCGTTCGCGGGACGATGGGCGCCCGGAAGTCTGGTGTGGGCGCTCGTCCTGGTGACCCGCTGGAACTGGCTGTACGAGAAGCGCTTCACGTAGCGCCCGCCCTCCGGGGTGCCACGCCGCGCCCTGTCCGACGAGCGCGTCATTCGGTGCCACCCTCGGTCGTGGCGCCTGGCATCGTCCGGGGGAACGTGGTCGGCTGGACCGATGGTCGCGGCTACGGCCGTCGCGCGTCGCCGCTCGCAGCGAGGCATTCCCGGCCGGTGCCCCGCACGTCTGCCAAGGGACGGGAACCTGGCCCCGACTCCCGAGCGCGACCGGTATCCGCTTTGAACGAGGTGAGGCATGACCGAAGTGCACCCCGGGACACTCGACACCGTCGTGGTCGGTGCAGGTCTGGCGGGCCTCGCCTGTGCGCTGGACCTGAGTCGTGCCGGGCAGCGGGTGGCCTTGCTCGAGGCGTCCGACGGTCCGGGCGGCCGGATGCGCACCGACCGGCGAGACGGATTCCTGCTGGACCGCGGATTCCAGGTGTTCAACACCTCGTACCCGCAGGTGAAGCGGCGCCTGGACCTTCGGAGTCTTCGGCTGCGTCCTTTCACGCCGGGCATCATCGTGCACACTCCGACGGGGCCGGTCCGTCTCGCCGATCCGACGCGGTCGGGCGCGGCCGGGGCCGAGCGGCCAGGTCGAGCCCTTCGCCCCCGGGACATGGCGGCGCTTGCGGCCCTCTCCGCTCGGGACGCGGTGTTGCCGGCGGCCGTGCTCAAACGTCGCGTGGATCGCCCCACGGCGCAGGCCCTGCGCCGTGTCGGGCTGTCAGACGGTGCCATCGATCACGTCCTCCGGCCGTTCCTGTCCGGCGTGTTCCTGGAAGACCGGCTGGAGACGTCCGCACGCTTCTTCCACTTCGTCTGGCGGAGCATGGTCCGCGGAACCCTGTGTCTGCCCGCCGACGGGATCGGAGCCGTACCCGCCCGGCTCGCCGAAGCCCTGCCCGACGGCGTGCTGAGGCTGGGCACACCGGTGGCCGAGGTCACCGGCGACGGCGTGCTCCTGAGCGACGGCACGGATGTGCCGAGCACGGCCGTCGTCGTCGCGACGGACGCGGCAACCGCAGGCCGCCTGCTGCCAGGCCTGACGGTCCCCGACGGGCGTACGGTCACCACCTACTACCACGCGGCCGGCAGCACACCGCTGTCGGAACCGACCCTCGTGGTGGACAGCACCGGAGCGGTGCTGAACACCTGTGTACTCACCGAGATCGCTCCCACCTACGCGCCACCGGGCACCGCGCTCGTCTCCACATCGGTCCTCGGCGCGGACCTCCCGGGTAGGGTGGACACGGTTCTGCGGCGCCTGGCGGAGCTGTACGGAACCAGCACCGGCGCCTGGCGGCAGATCGCCGTGTACACCGTCGAGGGAGCGCTGCCCGCGATGAGGCCGCCCTGGCCGCTGAGCCGCACCACGCGTTCTGGTCCACGCAGGTACGTGTGCGGGGATCACAGGGCGACCGGATCGGTGCAGGGAGCGCTGGCGTCGGGCACACGCGCCGCCCGGGAGCTGCTCGCGGACCTGAAACGACTCTGACCGCATGCCCGTTCCGCGCAGCCGCATCCATGGGCGGTCTCCGGCCCGAAGAGCCCATCGACCGTACGTGACTTGCCGACCCCTATCCTGGAGCCAAGTGTGGAGCTGAGCGGCGCACGCGTCCTGGTGGCCGGTGCCACCGGCGCCCTGGGCGGTGCCATCACCGCCGAACTCGTCGGCCGCGGTGCGCGTGCGGCCCTCACCGGACGCGATCCGAGTCGGCTGGCCGCTGCCGCACACGCGTACGCAGGCGCCCCGACCGCCCTGTTCGACGCCTACGACCCCGGCTCGTGCGCACGGGCGGTAGAGGAGATGTCGGCCACCCTCGGCGGCCTGGACGCCGTGGTCATCGCCTTCGGAGCAGTGGCGTTCGGCACGGCTGGGGAGGTCGGTGACGAGGTCGCGGAGCACCTCATGGCCGTCAACCACCTCGCGCCCGCGGCGTTCTTCCGCGCCGCGCTCGGCGTCCTGGAACCCGGTTCGGCGATCGCCGCCGTCACCGGGGCGGTGGCGGAGCGCCCGCAGAGGGGGATGGCCGACTACAGCGCGTCCAAAGCCGCGCTGCGTGCCTGGCTCGACGCCGTGCGCCGCGAAGCGAGGACGAGAGGTGTCGGGGTTCTCGAGATCCGGCCCGGGCACCTCGACACCGGATTCGCCGATCGCCCTGTGGCTGGAACGACCCCGCCGTTGCCCCAGGGCGGCGACCCGCGTCAGGTGGCCGCCGCCGTCGCGGACGCGCTGGCGGCCGACGCCGAACTCCTACGCTCCGACCCGGCCGGGTCGCCCGTCATCGAGCGGCGGGCCCAGTGACACCAGCCTCCACCGACACCTGTGAGGCGGTCGTCCTCGGCGGTGGAGCGGCTGGTCTCAGCCTGGCGGACCGCCTGGCTCGGACGGATGCGGTCCCCGTGACCCTCGTCGAGCAGCCGGACGGCCCGCTACGCCCGGCCGAACGTACCTGGTGCTACTGGAGCCAGGACGCCACCGGCCCCGATGACCCCGTCAGCGCCTCCTGGTCCCGGCTGCGCGTGCACGGATCCGACGGCCGGGAGGTGACCGCCGACTCGACACCGCTGACGTACCGCATGATGCGTTCCACGCCTTTCGAGCGCATGGTCCACTCCCGCCTGGAGCGCTCACCCGCCGGGCGCGTACTACGCGCGACGGCCGGCGAGGTGTACGACGTGCCCGGGGGTGCGGAAGTCCGGTGCACGCTGCCCGACGGCCGCCCACTGACACTGCGCGCTCGGTGGGTCTTCGACTCGCGGCCCCTTCGGACCCTGCCGCCCGCCCGGACGCAGCTGCTGCAGCACTTCCGTGGCTGGTTCATCCGTACCGATTCCGAGCAGTTCGACCCCGCGGTCGCCACCCTGATGGACTTCCGTGTGCCGCAGCCGAGTCACGGGCTCGCCTTCGGCTACGTCCTTCCGACGGCCGCCGACCGGGCACTCGTCGAGTACACCGAATTCTCCCGTGCGCCGTTGACCACCGTGGCGTACGAGGCCGCGCTCGGCCACTACGCCCGCGAGATTCTGGGCCTGGGCGCATTCACCGTCGACACCGTGGAACAAGGGGTCATCCCCATGACCGACGCCCGCTTTCCCCAGCGGATCGGGCGGGCCGTGTACCGGATCGGGACGGCGGGCGGTGCGACCCGTGCGTCCACCGGCTACACCTTCGCAGCGGTACAGCGCCAGAGCGGGGCCATCGCTGAGGCGCTGCGCGACGGTCGCGGCACGCTGCCCCCGCCTCATGGGCGACGAGCGCGAGCCATGGACGCGGTGCTGTTGCGGGCCCTGGACACCGGACGGATCGACGGCCCCGCGTTCTTCACCGACCTCTTCCGCCGGACGCCGACGCCCCGGCTGCTCCGCTTCCTGGACGGCGCGACCTCGGTCCGCGAGGAGTGGGGCATCGGACTGCGCACACCGGTCGGCCCCATGCTTCGTACCGCGGTCGAAGTGCCCTTCCTGCCCCGCCGTGCCCACACCGCCCCCCGCACTGGAGACACCCGCCGATGACACTGCTGCGCGACGACGACCTCTCACACGCCTTCGACCACGCGTCCCGTACGTACGACCGTCTCACGGCCCTCAACCCCGGATACCGAGCCGACCTGCTGCGTTCGGCGCGCCGACTCGGCCTGCCCGGGGAAGGAGCGGGCCTGCACATCCTCGATCTCGGCTGCGGCACCGGTGCCTCTACCCGGGCCCTCCTGGCCGCGGCACCCCGGGCCCGGGTCACCGCGGTGGACGCGTCGGCGGGCATGCTGCAACGCGCCCTGGCCAAGCCCTGGTCTGCCCGTGTGCGCTTCCTGCACCTGACGGCCGAGGACGTCGCGACGGCAGCCGAAGGCCCCTTCGACGCGGTCTTCGCCGCATACCTGTTCCGGAACGTCACCGACCCGGACGCCGTGCTCAGGAGCGTCCGGACCCTGCTGAGGCCCGGAGGGCGTCTCGCGGTCCATGAGTACAGCCTCAGCGGCTCGCCGGTGCACCGGGCCCTGTGGACGACGGTATGCCGTGGGATCGTCATCCCGGCGGGTACGGTCACCGGCGACCGCGCCCTGTACAGCCACCTCTGGCGCAGTGTCCTTGCCTTCGACACCGCCCCCGCGTTCGCCGACCGGCTGACGAGAGCCGGTTTCACCGGAGCGCGTGTCGCTCCCGTCGCCGGATGGCAGACGGGCATCGTGCACACCTTCCTCGCCCGCAACGGATCGACGACGGCCAAGGAGCACGACCGGTGACCCGCGGCACCCCTGTGGCCGCGCGGCGGGGCCGTGATCGCAAGGCCGAAATCCTGATGCCCGCACCCGGCAGAGCCGGGTTCCGGCGAGGCGCCGAGCCCTCGGTCGCCGTGGTCGGCGGCGGCATCGCCGGCCTTGCCGCCGCGACGCTGCTCGCCGAACGCGGTGCCCGTGTGACGCTCTACGAGAAGGAGAGTTCACTGGGCGGCCGGCTCTCCGGATACGGCACGAGACTGGCCGACGGCTCCCAGGCGACGATGACCCGCGGGTTCCACGCCTTCTTCCGCCAGTACTACAACCTGCGAGGCCTGCTGCGCCGCACCGATCCCTCCCTCGCACGCCTCACCCCGCTGTCCGACTACCCCTTGCTCCACAGCGGCGGCCTGACCGACAGTTTCGCGCGCGTCCCCAGGACGCCACCGTTCAGCGCACTCGGCTTCGTCGCCCTGAGCCCCACTTTCGGCTGGCGGGACCTCGCCGCGATGGACGCCCGGGCGGCGCTGCCGCTCCTCGACGTGCGCGTGCCCGAGGTGTACGAGCGCTTCGACGCGGTCACCGCCACGGACTTCCTGCGGACCGTGCGCTTCCCGGAAGCCGCGAACCACCTCGCCTTCGAGGTGTTCACGCGCAGCTTCTTCGCCGACCCTCGCGAACTGTCCGCCGCCGAGCTCCTGCTGATGTTCCACATCTACTTCCTCGGATCGGCGGAGGGCCTGCTCTTCGACGTACCGAGTGAGCCCTTTCCGCAGGCGCTCTGGGAACCACTCGGCGACTACCTCCAGCGCCTCGGAGTGGACGTCCGGACCGGCACCCCCGTCCATGACGTCCTCCCGCGTCGCAACGACGACGGAGCGGATCTGCACACCGACACCGGCTCCGGCCACCACGACGCCGTGGTGCTCGCCCTCGACACAGGAGGACTCCGACGGATCGTCTCCGCATCACCGGGCCTGGGCACCTCCGCCTGGCGTGACGGCGTCGCCGGACTGCGCACAGCGCCCCCGTTCCTCGTCTCCCGGCTCTGGCTCGACCGGCGGGTCCACGCGGCCCGGCCCCCCTTCCTCGGCACCAGCGGCTACGGCGGCCTGGACAACATCAGCATCCTGGAACGGTACGAGGGCGAGGCCGCCCGATGGGCCGCGCGGAACGGGGGCTCGGTGGTGGAGCTGCACGCCTATGCCGCGGACGGCGCCGCGGAGCCGGAGAAGGCTCAGCGCATGCTCGTCGAGCAGTTGCATCAGGTGTACCCGGAGACCCGCGACGCACGCGTCGTCGACGTCCGGCACGAATGGCGGTCGGACTGCCCGCTCTTCCTGGTCGGCACCCACCACCTGCGTCCCACCGTGCAGACGCCCCACCCGTGGCTGACACTGGCCGGGGACGCGATCCGTTGCGACCTCCCGGTCGCCCTCATGGAACGAGCCGCCACCACCGGCTTCCTGGCGGCGAACGCGCTCCTCGCCCCATGGGGAGTGCGGGGCCAGGTGCTGTGGACAGTTCCCCGGGCGGGCCGTTCACCCGCGCTCAGAGCACTCGCGGCCGCCGCGGGACGCCGACCGGCCCCCTGACGGACGCCCTGCCGACGCCCGAAGGCCGACAGGGCACACAGCCCGCCACGCCGGCCCGTGGTCAGCCGGGGAATCTCCCGGTGCTGCGCAGCACCCAGCGACGCTCGGCATAGGCCAGATCGTCGCGCCACAGACGCGCCGCCGCGCGGCGCATCACCGGACGCAGCATCGGGGCGGCGGCCCGGGCCAGGGCGAAGCCCGGCCGGTCCGACGCGGCAACGACCGCCTCGACAACGGCGGTCCGAGGCCGTTCGGCGTTCAGACCGGTCAGTGGGGTCGCGTGCGTCTCCACGACGGACGTGGCTCCCTCACCGTCGGTGATACGCATGACGACCGTGCGCGGTTCCGGCGCGGTGAACTCGGCCCGCACCGGGACCACCAGACGCCCGGCCACCCGGAACGAGACGTCGACGACGAACGCGTCGTCGACGTCGTCCTGTGGCTCCCGCACCACCACCAGGTCCACGAAGGAGTACGGATGGAACCACGAACCGTGCCACGGGTCGAGCCGATTGGCCACCACATCCTGCGGCTCGCATCGCCCGACCGTCGTGAACACGGCGTCCACACCGCGGCCCGTCGCGGGCCGCACCGGCACGACGGGGCGCTCGGCGGGCTCCTCGCCCCCCACCTCGTCCAGCCGTACCCACACAAGGACGCCGTCGTCGTGCACGGGGAACGGCTGCCAGCCGGCGAACGCAGAACCGTTCAGAGCCAGGCCGTGCCAGTGGCAGACCAGCGTGCCGCACACCACCCGGCTGTCACGCAGAGGAGCACCCAGATGCGGGCAGACGCCTTGACCCGCGTGCAGCTCACCCTCGTCCGAGCGCCACAGCACCACCTCCACACCACCGACGGTCCTGCCGTACGGACGTCCTGAGGCGGCCACCTCCCGCGAGGCACCGACCACGAACCAGTTGCCGGACGGACGGGCGCACGCACGCTTG
The DNA here is from genome assembly GCF_042668715.1 of Streptomyces sp. NPDC057271. NCBI lineage: Bacteria > Bacillati > Actinomycetota > Actinomycetes > Kitasatosporales > Streptomycetaceae > Streptomyces > Streptomyces sp. NPDC057271. Next base: position 54,344 of record NZ_JBHUYJ010000032.1, on the reverse strand, counting down.
AGAGCGTCGGCGATGAGTACCGGCCGCGCCTGGCGCCACGTCGGTGCCTGCGCTGCCCAGCCCGGGCCACGACGCCGACGCCGCAACGGAGGCGTCCAACGTGGCCCGCCGGTTCGCTCACTCAATGCCCCGGACCTCTCCGCTCGCCCACGCCATGACCCGCCGCGACCCTCCGCCCTGAGGCACGAGCCCGCAACCGGGCGCGAACCACGTGCAGCGCACCGGCTGCGGCAGTCGCCGCACGACGCCCCCCGGACACCACCGCACGACGATGCAGCACGGTGTAGTCCTGAGCCGCGATCGCGTCGAGAATGCCGCCGTACAGGGTGAATGCCGTGCGGATACAGGGACGTACGCGCGGGTCGAGCATGGCGATGCCCGGCTCCGCCGCCCGGTACTCGTCCCTCGTCATGGCTTCCGCGGCGACGAGGGCCCGACGGATCCGCGGGTCGGCGCGCCCGGTACGTCGGCTCCACTCCAGGAGCGGCCTGTCCACACCATGGGCGGCGAGCAGATCGCCGGGCAGGTAGACGCGACCGCGGTCGAGGTCCTCGCCCACGTCCCGCAAGAAGTTGGTGAGCTGGAACGCCACACCGAGAGCCGCCGCGTGCGGTGCCGCTTCCTCACGCGGCACGACCGTGCCGAGTACCGGCAGCATCTGCAGACCGATCACCGCGGCCGAACCGTGCACATAGCCCCGCAACGCGGCATAGGTGGGATACTCGGTGACGCTCAGGTCGGCGCGCATCGACGACAGGAAGTCGGCGAACAGCACGTGCTCGATGTCGTACCGGTCCGCGGTGTCGGCAACGGCCCGGACCACGGGCTCGTCTCCGTCACCTGCCCGCAGCCCTTGTGCCAGGTCGCGCTCCAGACGGCTGAGCAGCCGGTCGCGCTCGGCGGGCGACTTGTACCGGTCGAGATCGTCGACGATGTCGTCGGCCCAGCGGGCGAAGCCGTACAGCGCGTGGACAGCCGAGCGGCGTTCCAGCGGCAGCAGACGGGTGGCAAGGAAATAGGTCTTGCCGTGACGGGCGTTGAGCCGCCGGCACTGGGCGTAGGCGGCGCGCAGCGCAGGATCGGTGATCCCCGCCGCCTCGAGTTCACGACGGGTCATCAGCACCTGCCTGTGCCGGAGTGGCGGGTACGGGCGTCGGAGTCTGAGGCGGACGCGCGGTGACGAGCCGACGTCCGGCGCCGCCGGTGACGCGCGCGGCGGCGAGCTTGCCGCTGATGAGCACGGTGGGGACGCCGACGCCAGGAGTGGTTCCGCATCCGGCAAGCACCACGTTCTCCACGCCACGCACGAGGTTGCGCGGCCGGAACGGTCCGGTCTGGGCGAACGTGTGGGCGACCGAGAAGGGACTGCCCGCCGCGTGACCCTGTGCCGTCCAGTCGAGCGGGGTCACCAGAAGTTCCTCCTGGACGCTGTCCGCGAACCCGCCCAGGCCCCGGCGCTCCAGTTCGCCGACCAGGCGGTCGCGGTAGCGCGGGCCGAGGTCCCGCCAGGCTGCGGCAGGCGGGCCGGCCGTGGTGTTCGGGCAGGGTGCCAGAATGTAGTGGAGATGGCGGCCAGGCGGTGCGAGGGCGGCATCGTGTGAGGTCGGGCGGGTGATCAGCAGGGACGGGTCGCTCATCAGCTGTCCCGATCGAGTCAGTTCGTCGAACGTGCGCTCCCACGCGGCACCGAACGAGAGGGTGTGGTGGGAGAGGTGGGGCCAGGTACGGTCGGTCCCGGCGTGGAGGATCACCGCGGACGGTGAGTGGCGAATCCGTGACGGACGCCGGGGTGCTCGTCCCAACAGCCGGTAGGCGGCGGGGAGTTCACACGTGAGCACCACCGCGTCGCACGGGATCCGTTCGCCCGTGGCTAGGCGAACGGCCCGCACGCGACGCCCCGAGCGCTCCAGAGCGCTCACTTCCGACGTCCAGCGCAGGTCGGCTCCGGCCTGCGCGGCGGCGTCGGCCAGTGCGCGCGGAATCGTGTGCATGCCTCCCTTGGGGAACCAGACGCCGGCCACGGTGTCCATGTAGGCGATCACCGCGTAGGCCGCGAGGGCACGGGCCGGGGCCACACCGGCGTACAGCGACTGGAAGGAGAAGACCCGACGCAGGCGGTCGTCGGAGAGGAAGCGGCCGATCCGGTCGTCCAGCCGACCGAACCCGCCCAGCGCCGCCAGACGTGCCAGGTCCGGGTTCAGCAGCTGGAAGGGGCTGTCGAAGTTCGTGTCGATGAACCGGTGCATCTGCGCCCGGTACAGACGCTCCAGCCAGGTCCGCAGATCACGGTACCCGGCCGCCTCCGCCGGTCCGGCGAAGCGTCGTACCTCTGCCTCCATCGCCTCGCCGTCGGTATGCACGTCGAGCGAGGAACCATCGGCGAAGCACGCCCGGTACGCCGGATGCAGGGCCACCAGCTCGACGTGACGGTAGAGGCTGTCGCCGACAGAGGCGAACGCCTCGTCGGCCAGATGCGGCATCGTCAGCACCGTCGGACCGGTGTCCACCTGGTATCCACCCAGGTGCAGACGTCCAGCCCGGCCGCCCGGACCGGACTCGCGTTCGACGACGGTGACCCGGCGGCCCGCACCCAGCAGGTGCAGGGCACACGCGAGCCCCGACAGACCGGCGCCCACCACGACGACATGATCGGTCGGCCCCGCCACCGTCCTCACGCGACCTCCTCCGCGCGGCGCGGAACCACGCCCGAGGCGCGTTCGACCAGCGCGGCGAACTCACCTCGCACGCTGGGGTGGGCGCCGGTGCGCTCGAAGTGCAGGAGACTCATGGCAGCCAGCTCGCCGATCTTCGCCTCCACCACCTCCCTGGCCCCTGTCCGCTCCAGGGCGGTACGCATACGCTCGACGGCCCGCTCCGACCCTGTCTCGGCGCCCGGAGCGAGGGCCGCGGCCGCGCGGTGCTCCCCGCCGGCCTCGGCGAGTTCGAGCGCGACAGCCAAGAGGTAGGTGAGCTTGCGCGAACGAAGATCGTCACCTGCCGGTTTGCCGGTCAGAACGGGGTCACCGAAGGCGCCGAGGAGGTCGTCACGGAGTTGGAACGCCAGCCCGGCGCACCGGCCGGCTGCCCTCAGGGCGTCCAGCACGTCATCGTCGGCTCCCGCCAGCGTCCCGCCCAGGGCCAGCGGACGAGCGACCGTGTACAGGGCACTCTTCAGGGTCGCGACGGCCAGCGCTTCGTCGACGCCGGACGAACGAACGGCCTGAGCGCGCAGGTCGCGGTACTGACCGGCCACCATCTCGGTGCGCATCGCCCGCCACTCCGCGTGCAGCCGCGCGCCCTGCGGCGTACCGAGTGCGGTCTCCGTCAGCAGATCATCCGCCCAGGCCAGAGCCAGATCACCGGCGAGTACGGCGGCAGAGGTCCCGAAGGACTCTGCGGAGCCGTGCATGCCCGCGGCCCAGTGCGTGCGGGCCATCTCGACGTGCATCGCGGGGGCACCCCTGCGGCGCAGGGATCCGTCCATCACATCGTCGTGCACCAGGGCGCACGCCTGAAGCAGTTCGAGGGCGGCTCCCACGCGGAGGACCGCCGTGGTGTCGCCCGAGCCGCCTGCCGCCCGCCAGCCACAGGACGCGAACGCCGTGCGCAGCCGCCTTCCGCCGCGTACGACCAGCGCTGCCACGCGGTCGGCCAGGTCGCGGGCGAAGACGGGATCGACCCCACGAGACTGGCCCAGTCGCGCGTCAAGGACGTTCTCGAGGACGGTGGCCGCTGCGTCCGTGGCTTCGGGCGCGGCCGGCGGATCGGCAGCGCGTTCGACCGTTGCTGCCATTGCCGGCGGCAGTCCAAGCATGCGCGCCCCCTTCTCACTCACGGCTGTCTGCACAACGGTGCTTCCGCCGAAGACCTCCATACGGATGCGCTGATCTCTTCCCGGTACAGGCCGGTCCGGGGACGTACTCACTCGGGTGGCCCATCGATGTGGAGCTCATGGCGGTGTGCCGGCTCTGTCGCGCTGCGGCGGCGGACCGATGGCCACCGCTGATGCGGTCGGGCCATCGCGCGACCGCGGGATTCGCTGACCGCCTGCGGGCGGCTCCCTCGCCCAGGAGCGCCCGGTAGCGGACGACGGGCGACAGCCGGCTCGCGGGGGCGGCCCTGAACCGAGTTCCGGTGCAGGCAGCGCCGGAAGGCGAGGTGTACGTGACAGCCCACCGACGCCCTCCAGCGCTTGTCACGCCCGTGAGTCTGCGTGAGTAGCGTGCCGAAGCGTGCATCGCCCGAGCCGTCCGCCACGACAGGGCTGTACGGCGGCCTTCGACGGGCGGCCGATCAGGTGCGGTGGTTGCGTGGCCACGAGACGCCTCCTTCGCGAAAGGCACGACCGTGGCTGACGTGGCTTCTGGGTCCGCCCCCGGTGCACCGTCCCGGGCACGTCTGTACAGGACAGCACCAGCACGGGGCCGATCTCCCGCGCACAAGCCCGGCGCGCTGCGCAAGACGAGCGAACCATCGTGACCAGGCACGACGACGCCCGCGACGAGAACAACAGAGACGGCGACGGGCCCGAACGCGGCCACCAGCGTCCTGACGGCGTCAGTGACGCCACGGTGGAAGCGCTCGGTTCTCTGTCGAAGGCATTGGAAACGACCGAACGAGCCCGTGGCCACCTCTACGCCTTCCATCAGCTGACCGGAACCGCCGACCTGGAACTGGACCGGGCGGTGCACCTGCTGCGCGAGGCCGGCCACGGTCGATGGGCCGACCGCGTGGAGCGGGAGATCACGGGTCGCAACGTCATCCCCGGCCGTTGGACCTTCCAGATCATCGAGGAGTACAACGACACCTACTACGAGCCGTTCAGAGAGACGGAACGCCGTGCCCGAGCCGAACTGGCACACGGCGTGGACCATCTGTACGAAGCCGAAATGAAGGAAGCCCGCCGCACCCACGGTCACTCCGACCACACCGCCCGCCCCGACCCCGGCGGGTAGCCGACCCGCGCTCGCAGGAAGGGCTGCGGTGGGCCACGGAGTGCTCCCGGTGACCTTGAACAGCAGCGCGCCGTTTCGGGGCAGCGTCCGGCCGAGTACCTCGTCGCGGACTGTGGCGAGCGGCGCGGTCCGGCCGGGCGCGTCGGCCGGCGGGCACGGGGGTGGGCGCTGCCATGACGCCTGGCCTCCGGGCCGTGAAGCTGGGCGGGGGGGCGTCGCTATGGAGGGGGCGGAGCGTCGCGGGCTGATTGGAGTGGGCGCCGGCGGGCGTGGTGGGTGCGCCGTATGGAGTACGGGGCAGGCGTGTTCCGGCGGTGCGTCTGATGCTGGGGCGGTCCCTTTGAACCGGGTGTCCCGCGCCCGGTGCCACTGCGAAGGAGTCCTCGTGTCTGCATGCCCCGAAGTCCGTTCCCGTTCCCACGTCCGCCTGCGGCTGTCCGTCGCCGGCCTGGCCGCGTCCGCGGTACTCGCCGCGCTGGTCCAGCCCGCGCAGGCCACGGCCGGGCCGCCGTTCCCGGACGGGGTGCTGCAGCAGCAGCTGAACGATCTCGTCCGTACGGCCGGGGGTCCGCCCGGAGTGATCGCGCTGATGCGGCAGGGCGCCCGGACGGAGGTCTACCGTGCGGGCGTCGCCGACACGACGACGGGCCGCCCGCCCCGCACGACCGACCATATGCGGATCGCGAGTGTCGCCAAGGCTTTCAGCGGAGCGGTCGCCCTGCGCCTGGTGGACCGGGGCCGGCTGCGCCTCGACGACACGATCGGCGAGCTCCTGCCGTCACTGCCCGCGGCATGGCATCAGGTGACGCTCCGCCAGCTGCTCAGCCACACCAGTGGTCTGCCCGACTTCTCGACGGCGCCGGAGTTCATCGAGATCCTGCGGGAAGACCCCCGGCATCATTTCGACTCCCGCCGGCTGCTCGACTTCGTCGCCGGCGTCGACCTGCTGTTCCCGCCGGGATCGCGCTACGAGTACTCGAACTCCGACAACATCGCCGTGGCGCTGATGGCCGAAGCGGTCACGGGGCAGCGGTACGAGCGGCTGCTCGACCAGCTCGTGTACCGGCCACTCGGCCTCCGGCAGACCAGCCTGCCCCAGGGCTACCGGCTGCCGGAGCCGTATCTGCACGGCTACGACGTGGCGCCGCCCGCCCCGCCGGAGGACATCAGCGAGGTGCTCAGCGCGTCGGGCGTCTGGGCCTCCGGCGGAATCGTCTCCACCCCGAAGGACCTCAACAGCTTCATCCGTGCGTGGGCCGGCGGACACGGCTTCCTGTCGAAGGAGACCAGGCGCGGGCAGCGGACCTTCATCCCCGGCGCCGCCTCCGAGCCCGCCGGTCCCGGCGTCAACGCGGGCGGACTGGCGATCTTCCGCTACACGACGCGGTGCGGCACGGTGTACGGGCACACAGGGAACTTCCCCGGCTATACCCAGTTCGCGGCCGGCACCGCGGACGGCAAGCGCTCCCTCACGTTCTCGGTCAACACCCAGACCAGCAAGAGCCTGAAGCCGGAACTGCTGGCCAAGGTCCGTGCCGTCCAGGAGGACTTCGTCTGCGCCCTGCTGCGACGCTGACAGACGTCGACGCACCGCAGCCCTGGCCACGAGCAGGAACGGTGCGGCAGTGACGACCACACCGACAGTCACGGCGAGCCGGATCGCGCGGACCCTGATGACGCTCTCAACCCGCATCGCTTCAGTCCGCCGTAGGGAAGCCCCGGCGCGTCACCCTCCTGGCCCTGACCCCGCGGCCTTCGCAGGGGTAGGGATGAGGGGCATGAGCAACGAGAACGCCGCCTCCCAGTCTCTGAAGGCGAAACACCGGGCGATGTGGGCCCTGGGCGACTACGCCGCCGTGGCAACGCAGGTCATCTCCGAGCTGGGGGGGCGTGCTGGTGCACGAGTGCGGCATCCGGCAGGGCGACCGTGTCCTCGACGTCGCGGCCGGCTCCGGGAACGCGGCCATCCCCGCCGCCCTTGTCGGCGCGGACGTCGTCGCTTCCGACCTCACCCCCGAGCTCCTGGAGGCCGGGCGCAACCTCGCGGGGGAGCGGGGTGCGCGGCTGGACTGGCGGGAGGCCGACGCCGAGGCCCTGCCCTTCGCGGACGGCGAGTTCGGCACGGTGATGTCCTGCGTCGGCGTGATGTTCGCCCCGCGCCACCAGCAGGCGGCCGACGAACTGGTCCGGGTCTGCCGCCCGGGCGGCACCATCGGGCTGATCAACTGGACACCTGAGGGTTTCATCGGGCAGATGTTCGCCACGATGCGCCCGTACGCCCCTCCACCGCCGCCGGGCGCCCAGCCGCCGCCTCTGTGGGGCGACCCGGACCACGCGCGCTCCCTGCTCGGGGACCGGGTGACGGACGTGGATGCCCGCCGACAGCCGCTGCGAGTGGACCGGTTTGCGCGACCGGAGGAGTTCCGGGACTTCTTCAAGACCTGCTACGGGCCGACCATCGCCACGTACCGGTTCATCTCCGAGGACCCCGAGCGAGTGGCCGCCCTCGACGAAGCCCTCGTCGACCTGGCCTCGCAGCACCTCGCCGACGGCGCCATGGACTGGGAGTACCTACTGGTCACAGCCCGACGGGCCGACACATAGGAGGGCGTCGAGCTGCCACGCCGAGCGCGGAGGCGGGGACGGATCACACCGCCGTACGAGACGACCGACATCTCGGCCTGCCTGCTGGAACCGTTCCCCGACCTGTCGACACACCGGCCGGCCAGCGCCTCGTACACCAACGACCCCCATCCGCCATCACGTTCGGCGGAGGCGTGGCGCTGTGCGTCGTCCACGGCTCGCCGATCGCCGAGCCACGGCGGCGGAGCCTCTCCGGTCCGCATGGGACGGAATCAGGTCTCGCTTCTCCGGGAACCCTGCCTTGTCGGTCGCGACGGCAGGAGCGCCGGGCGCTGTGCACAAGGCCAACGGTCCATCCATCGTCCTGACCCGCGATCCGGCGTCGCGGTGGAAGGACCACAGCACCTCGCGTGGCAGAGCCGTCACCGGCTTCCCGGAGGCAGACCGGGCCCAGCCCCGGCGAAACGGCGGCCCGGGCCTCCGGGCACACCGTTCGCTCGGGCAGGCGCAGGAGGCAACCACAAAACGGCAGCGGTCCGCGCGCGGCCGTTTCGCTACGCCGTTCGCCCCGCCGTGATCGGACCGACCGTACGGGCGGGGCTGGACCTCCCATCTCGGGGCCGCTACCGGTCAGCTCTGCGGAAGATGCCGAGCGTCTTCGTGAGCGTTTTCAGCGGTGAGGTGTCCTGCTCGGCCGTAGCCGGTGCGGGTGCCCCGGGTGTGTTGCCGCCGCCGGTGGCCTCGGCGAGCGCGGCGAGTGCCGACTCGGCCGCCTCACGGTACAGGTCGCAGGACGCCGTCATGGACTTGAGTGCTTCGGCGTACCAGGTGACCATGGCCCGTGCGTGGACGAGTTCCTCATCCGTGGTGAGCAGGTGCCAGCCCCGGCGCAGTCGTGTCAGTGCCTGTTCGGCGTCGGCCGGCAGCGGTCGTGGCAGTGCGGCGAACTCCGTGATCTTCCGCAGGAGTTCGGTCGGCTCGGTGCCGTCGAGGAAGACGTCGCCCACGGTGAAGCGTTCCGCGTCGTAGCCCGGGGGCTGCGGTGTGGGGGGTAGGACGACGGCACCGCCGCGCGGTAGCCCCACGCCCAGCTCACGCTTCATCACGAAGTCGGCGATCAGCGCCTGCTCCGGAGTGGCCCGGTGCTCGATCACACGGTGCCTGAGGCTCGGTGGCAGGAACGCCGTGACCGGCCGCCGCCCCAGCGCGTCCGGCGTCATCGCCTCGTGCACCACGACATGGACGAACCAGCTCTGCCGGGTGCAGTCTCGCAGCAGGCGCCGCAACTCGCCATCGTCCTTGGGCAGGTAGTCGACCGTCCGCAGACGCCCGCCCGGCACCCTGTCGTGATCCCAGGCGACCTGGTCGCTGTCGGGCCAGAACACGGTGGCGGGTGAGGGCCAGCTCGGCTCCCATGCCCGCTCCGCCTCGGCGGCCAGTACCCAGGCGACCTCGCTCTCGTTGCCGACACGGCGGGACTCAGGCTCATAGGTGGTCAGTTGAGCACGCACCGTGACGTCGCCGGCCACGCGCCAGCGTGCTTCGAACAGGCGGCGGGCCGAGGGGCCGGGGTCGGCGGACTCGTCCCGGGGGAACAGATCGGTCGAGCGGGCCGCCTCGACGGGATCGAGGTCGAGGAAGTCGTCGATCACTCTGGCCGCCTTGAGGGCGAGCAGGTTGCGTCGGACGTCCCGCTCGGCCTCCGGCCCGAGGTGACGCCCCCGTCCGAGCCATGCGGTATCCGGGGCAGTGGTCGATGAAGAGCTGCTGTTGGCCATGGAACCGTCCAGTGGGTGATCGGGGCTCGACCAGTATGGTCCGTGGCCCGAGCAGCGGAGTCCACCAGGCCGCCGCACCGGACAGGCGGAGCGCGCTTCCCGGTGTGCGGTCTCACCGATATCGGCCAGAGCACGTCACGCGCCGTCTCTCAGGGCCCACGTGACGCGCCCCGAACCACGACGCGTGCCGCGCTGGAACCGACTGCCGACATTCTCCGGCAGTCCGCCGCTCACCTCCCACGCGACGGGCCTCGCCCCGTTCGCCGCTCACGAGGACGGACCGGCGAACGCCCAAGAGGTCGCGGCCCTTCACCGGACGGCCGTCGTCGGCGTTCCGGAGAATCCCCGCGACGGCTGCGGAGACACACTCGACGACATGGTCACCGGCATGCACGGGCGCATCGTTCCAGACGCCGCTCCCAGCACCCGTCCACCCTGACCGAAGAGGTGGCTCCAATCGTCGCGCATGAGGAGGGGAGGGTCGGCGCATGGGGGTTCGGCCTGAAGGGCATCACGGCTGGGTGAGGACAACGGGGTATGGGCGGGGTTGGTATCGCGGGCGGATGCCCGTCTGGTTACGGGCACTGGTCGTTCTCGCGGCCGGATGGGGGGTCGTTCTCTGCGGCCAGCAGGTCGCCGAAGGGTACGGGGAGACCATGGTGTACCGCGAGGCGCCGGTCTGCGAGGTCGGGAGCCTGAAGGGGAACGGGGGCGAGGGAGAGGCGTGCGTGCGGCGCGAGGCGGGTACGGTGATCGACCGCCGGACGGGCAAGCACTGCACCTCCAACGGCACGAGCGGCGGCACGAGCGGCGGCGTCGTGACGATCGGCGGAGGCGGCGGCTCGGCCACCGCCGGCGGCAGCATGGGCGGTGTGGTGACAGGTGGGGTGTCCGCCGGGGGCGGTGGGGGCGGTACGACGTGCACGACGTACCACGACATCGAGGTGGAGTGGCCCGACCGCGCCGCCTGGCTTGCGGTGGGGTCGGAGACATACGACGACGTCAAGGAGGGGGACCGCGCCGAAGTCCGGCTATGGCGGGGTGAGGTCGTGGGGCTGCTGGTGGGCGGCCGTACCCATTCCTACGCACCCTCCTCCCAGACCGGTGTCCTGTGGTGGCTCGCGCTGGGCTGCCTGGTGCTGGCGGCGGGCGCGTGGGGAGTGGTGAGCGGACGGCTCTCGGGCCTCTTCGCCTTCCCCAATTTCGGCTGGCCTTTCGTGGCCGTGGGGCTCGGCTGGCTCGGTGCCATGGCACTGTTCGGTGGACACCTTCTGGTGTGGGGCTTCGCGGTCGTGTGGACGGGGTTCGCGGTCTTCTGGATCGTGGGAGCCTGGCGGGACCGGTGACCCGGCCCAGCCTTCCGAGGGGACCTGTCCACCCTGGCCGAGTCAGGGATACGGGGCCGGGCCGGTGAGGGGCCGTCGGTCGCCTGCCCCTTCACGCCGGCGCGAGCCGAGGGGTGTGCGACGCGGGACTCCCTCCCGGAACGACCGACTGCGGGACGGGTCAGAGCCAGCCCCTGTGAGCCGCCTGCACACCCGCCTGGAAGCGTGTCTCCGCGCCCAGTTCCACCATCAGCTCGGTGAGCCGGCGTCCCACGGTCCGCTCGGTCACGCCCAGGGAGCGGGCGATCGTGCGGTCCTTCAGGCCGGACGCCATCAGCGAGAGCAGCTCTCGGTCCCTTTCGGACGGGCCGTTCTGCGCCCCGTCCGCGCCGAGGGGCGTAGCGGGCGCCCACAGGCTCTCGAAGCAGCAGACGAGGGCGTCGACGAGTGCCGACTCGTGCACCAGCAGCCGGACGCTCGGGTCCTGCTCGGTGTAGGAGACGAGCAGCACAGCTGTCATCCGGTCGACGACGAACATCTTCATGGTGACATCAGGAAGGGTCCTGGCCTGTTCGCCGGCCTCGGTGCAGCGGCGCATGGCCGCCATGTGCCCGGGTGAGGCCAGTGCCTCGCGGGCGTAGACGAACCGGTAGGCGACGCCTTCCGCGAGCCTGCGTAGTTCGAGGTCGTTCGGGTTGCTCTGGCCGCCGATGTACGGCGGGGCGTCGACCGCGATGATCTCCTCGCGTGCTTCGAGCTGGAGCCGGGACACCGCGGCCAGTACGGCGTCCTCGCCCTCAAGCAGTTCGACGACCGGGGCCCCTGTGTGCGGCCGCGCACGCAGCCGGTCGGCCAGCTCCTCCACGTGCAACTGCATCTGGGCGAGGTCGCCGCGCCGACGGCTGATCAGCGCGGGGAGAGCCTCGTCGGGTGCGATGAGGGCGTACAGCGGGGGAGTGAAGCCGATCTGCTGGACGAGCCCGTGGTGGAGCAGACGACGGATCGCGGAGCGCAGTTCGGCGGGGCAGCGGCTGACGCTCTCCGCGAGTGTCACGACCAGCCGGAGGTGAGGCCTGGGTCGACGACTTGAGAGCCTCTGGCCTGCGGGATCTCGACTGCGGCCGGACTTCTCTCTGAAACGTCTGACCTGCTGCTTCTCTGATTCGAGGTCCTCTGACCTGGCACGCCGCAACTTGATCCGGACACACATCAACTGCTCTCGGACGCGGTATGAAGCAGCGACCGAGAAGGCTTTCGGGGTCCTGAGCGGTATGCCGGTGGGCGGGCGAGAGCCTGTGGCCCCGCCCGACTGCCGGTGGGTGCGAGGGCTTCCCACTTGGCCTTGCTTGCGTTTCAGTGCGAGACCTGCCTGCCCCGAGCTCGACGGGTGTCCGTATTGCTGGTGACCGCTATCAGTGGCTGGCTGCGTGGCAGGGGTGTGTCGCCGCTGTCCGGGATGCGGCGCTGCGTGCGTCCAACCCGGTGGTGGCGGTGGGCGTCGAGGTCGACGACGCGGGGAACTTGGACGATGTCGTCTTGTACCGGCAGGTGCCGCCGCACACCTACATGCAGGTCAAGTACGCCGCGGACAGCTCTACCCCGGTCAACGGTGACTACCTGCTCAAGCTCAGCGATCGCGGCGGCCCGTCGATCCTGCGGAAGATGGCGCAAGCCTGGGAGAAGCTCACCGAGGGCGGCACTCCGGTCGATCTCGCGTTGCTGAGCAACCGGTCCCCGGATGCGGAAGACCCGCTGATCTCGCTGGGGGACTCCCGCACTCAGCTTCTGGTTCCGAAGGCGGCGCAGCAGGGCCCGGGCTCCAAGAAGGGTCAGGCACGCAGGCGTTGGGCCGACGGTGCCGGGCTGAGTGAGGACAGGCTGCTGGACTTGCTGAAGGTGCTGCGCTTCGACCTGGCACGAGACGTGATGCACCTGCATGAGCACTTGCAGATGCTGATGTTCGCCGCAGGGCTGCGGTTCAGCGAGGAGGCCATGCACTCCGGCGCGGACTGGGTTGTGAGGTTCGGGGAAGAGACCACCGAGATGTTCGGGTTTCCCCACCGCTGATGCTGACTCGTCTTTGTCCTGGTCAGTCGACGTTTCAGGTGGTTGATCTTGGTGGTGTTTCCCCGAATCAGTGGTGATGTGATCCCGAATCGGTCAGTGCAGTGTTCGTCGAACCTCCTTTGAAGTGGGCTCTATAGCGCATGAAGGGGTTGGGCCGGGGCAAATCGGATCGGTGTCACTCGCCCAGGTGATCGACGCGGACCCTTGTCGAGGGTGTCGGCTCTACTGTCATGTCCGTAACGCCTGTCACGGGGCGCTACATGAACCACCCTATGTAGAGCGGCTGTTGAATGTCCGGAGGCTGACGCTTTGATCACTGCTCTGTTGCCGGTTCGTGCTCTGCGTGGGTGCCGGCTCCGGTGACCAGTGATGCCTGGGGGGTCATGGACGACGGCTTGGCGCGGCATCGGGATGAGTTACGGCCTGCCGCGGTGGCTCAACTGTTAGGGCTGCGCAGGTCGGGGAAGTTGACAACGGCGCATGTGCGGCTGGTCTCCGAAGCGTTGAACGTGCACATCAGGACGGTGTGGGACTGGCTGGCGAGCGCTGAGAAGACCGGCAGCCCGGAGAAGCCGGAACGCTCCCGGTTCCGTATCACCGACGAGATCATCGAAGTTCTTGCCGACTACCAGGGCAACGTCAAACGCGCTCACGAGCACTTGGTGCGCGTGGCCGAGGAGGCGGGGGAGAAGCCGATCGGTCTGACGACGCTGCACGACGCCATCGCCCGTGACCTCGACCCCGGTTTCATGGCGGGCCTGCGGGAGGGCATTCCTGCCGCCCGCGGCTTCGACCCCGCCTTCCAGCGCCCGGCGGTGGCCCGGAACCAGGTGTGGGAGGGGGACCACAAGCAGGCCCCGCTCGTCGTGGCGATGCCCGACAAGAAGCTGTCGAAGGTGTGGGTGACCTGGTTCGAGGACCGCGGCACCAGCTATGTGATGGGCTGGGCGGTCACCGCCGGCTCCGCGCACCGCGGCTCGGTCCTAACGGCCGTACGGGCGTCCGTGCTGCGGGAGGATCCTTACGGGCCGGCCGGGGGACTGCCGCACCTGGTGCGGGTCGACGGCGGTGCCGACTTCCTGTCCAAGACCGTCCGGCGGGCCTTCGGGCTGCTGGGGGTGCCGGTGCACCGGGTGCGCAGCGCCCGCCACAAGGGCGGTATCGAGCGGTTGAACCGCACCAGCATGACCCGTTTCTTCGCCGACCTGCCCCGCTACACCAAGGCGCCCCTGCTCGATCACCGCCGCCGCGTCGGCGAGACGGACCCGCCGTTGACCTTCGAGGCATTCGTGGAGCTCCTGGGGGAGTGGGTCACCGAGCACAACACGAAGCACGTGGTGAAGCGCACCGGGGTGACGCCGCTGGAGGCGTGGCTGGCCGACCCCACCGAGATCCGCCCCGAGCCCACCCCGGCGGAACTGCGCGCGTTCATGCTGGAGAGCGACCACAGGCCACGGAAGATCACCAGCCACGGGGTGGAGTTCGCGGGCCGCTGCTACATGCCCGAGAACGGTGTCGGCCGGATCGGGGTCGAGGTGCGGGTTCGGTGGATGCCGCACCACAGCCACGAGATCGACCTGTACTCCTTCCGTGGCGACCGCTACCTGGGCCGGGCGTTCCTCAGCGACGAGGCCACCGAGGAGCTGCGCGCCAAGGTCCTTGCCGACCGCCAGGAGCACAGCGCTGAACTGCGCCGGGCCTTGCAGCGCTCCGGTGAGCGCAAACGCGACCGTTATCTGCCGGCTACCGAACCCCAACTGCCCGTCTCTGCGACCCGCATGACCAAGGAAGAGGCGCTCGCCGAACTCGCGGGCACCAGCCGGTCAGCGCCTGCCGCGCCGCGCCGGCGCGCAGAGCCGTACCAGCCCTTGACCCCCGTCCCGGCCGGCTGGGTACGCCCCGGCCAGGCCACTGCCTCCGCCGATCCGTCTTCAAAGGATGCATCATGACTACCGCACCCAGGCGCAAGCACGTGCCCCCCAGCGCCGCGCCGAGCCGGCCGCGGGCCGGTCCGCCACGGCGCCCCGCCGCCGGCCCGATCTGCGTCCGCAGTTCTTCCTCGATATTCCGGACTCGCACCTGGTCGCTACCGATACTCTGCTGCAGATCAAGGACACCGTCGTCGACATCGTCGAGTCGCGGGCGATGTCGGTGATCTACGGGGATGCCGGGCTCGGCAAGAGCTTTTCCACCCGGGCCACGATCCAGGAGATGAACCCGGATCTGATCCTGCCGCTGGACTTCACCCGCTCCCGCCCGGGGCCGAAGGACCTGCGCGAGGAGTTGTTCCACCAGATGAACCTTTCCTGCAAGATGCCCGGCACCCCGACCGCGTTCGACAAGCTGCTGCGCGAGACCCTCCCGCGGCGCCCGTATGTGATCGTGTGTGACGAGGCCCAGCAGTACCGGCGGGAGAACTTCGAGTTCCTGCGCAAGCTGTGGGACACCTGCGACCCCAAGCCCGCCATCGTCTTCGTCGGCGGCCGGGAGGCGTACGACACGCTGCAGAGCGACCCGGCGCTGGCCTCGCGGATCTACATTCGTCTGGAGATCCTCGCGATGTCCCCCGAGGAGGTACTCACGACCGTTCCCGACTCCCACCCGGTGTGGCGGAACGTTGACGAGGCGCTGCTGAAACGGATCGACACCCAGTATGCCGACGGTTCCTTCCGCGAATGGGTAAGGATCACCAAGCATGTCCTGAAGGGACTTCAGCACTTCGGCGCGGAGAAGGTCGACGACGCCATCGTGGACTGGGCCCTGGCACGGTGCTGACCACCACGCCCTGCTCGCGGGCTGGCTGGGCCGAGGCGGCAGCACCCGAACCTTTCGCCGTTGTGGACGACCTTGCCCCGTCCGGCCTGCACTTCCTCGCCGTCCCCGGGGTACGCACCCTGCTCACCCCGGGCATGCTCGCCGTGGGTGAGGCACTCGCCGACGCCTGTGCCCAGCGGCGCTTCCTGTGCGTGCTGGGTGATGCCGGGGTCGGCAAGACCTTCGCCGTGCGCACCGCGGCACGCCGTCTCGGCGCGGCAGTACTGCTTGACCTTCGGGCCCAGTCGGCGCCGGCGGACCTGCGCGCCGGCCTCCACGGCGCACTCGAGCTGACCGGCGCACCGCCTGCCGACCCTGGAGCCGCCGACACGCTGATCCGCCGAGCCCTGGCCGCCACACCGCGGATCGTCGTCGTCGTCGACGACGCCGATCGGATGTCGGGGTCCTGCTTGGAGTACCTGCGCTTCCTGCACGACGGCACCCCCGGCGGGCTGTGCGTGGTCCTGATCGCCGGGCAGCGCGGCGAACGGCACCTGCGCGCCCAGCGGATGCTCGCCACGCGCACCGCCGCCTGGCTTCACCTCTGTGCGCTCACCCGCGACCAGATCCCCCTGGCCGTGCCCGCCCTGCACCCGCTGTGGCAAACCGTCGCACCCGGCCACCTGCAGGCGCTGGACGCCCGCTTCGCCAGCGGCAGTCTGCGCCGCTGGGTCCTGCTCACCCACCACACCCAGCGGGCCCTGGCCGCCACCTCAGCCGCCGCACCCGATGCGCGCCTGCTGCAGACCGTCGTCGACCGCATCGACAGCCCGGGCCGGCGCCCATGACCACACCCCCTCGCACCCCACACCAGCCCGCCGCACCGGCGGCGCCGCCGGGACGGCTGCTCCTCGACAGCGACGACGACCACGCGGTACACCGGGCCGCCTACCAGTGGGCCGATCCCGCCCAAGGGCGGATCACCGTCGACCCCACCCCGCACACCACCAGCCCGGCCTACCTCGCACTGGACGTACTGCGCGCCATGGGCCGCGACGGATTCTTGCGCCCCGAGGCCGAGCGGATGTCCACCGACCCGGCCTGGCGGGCGGTGACCTGCTGGACCCTGGCCTGCGGCGGCCTGGATGAGGTCATCATGCTGCGCGCCCACCGCCTCACCACCGAGCGGCTGCGCCGCCTGGCCGCGTGGCGCGCGGACACCGGCATCCGCCTGACCCTCCTCGCCCACACCCCGGAGCAGACCGACCTCCAGCGCCTGCTCGAACACCTCACAGCCGCCGAGTTGGTGGACGTGGCGACCGTACGCGGCACGGCCGCCGTTCTCGAGGCGATCGGCCCGGCCGCCACCGGACGGCGCACCGGCCCGCCGCCGCACGATCACGCCCACCAACTGCCCACGCTGCCCCGCAGCGGTGTGGCCGCGTGGCGCGCGGACTGCTGGCGCCGCCAGAACGCCACCGACTTCGCGCACACCGACGGCCAGTACCGCGCCGGCTACGCCGCCGCCCGCACCTGGTTGACCCGCACCCTGCCACCCCCACCAGCCCCAGCCTGCGGTACCGAGCCCGTCGGCGGCCCGGCCGAGCCCACCCCCTTCACCCTGCAGGAGACCGAGGCTGTGCGGCTGTTCCTGGCCCGGCTGACCGTCTCAAGTCCCAGCGCCCAGCACACCGTGGCCCGCGTGCGCGGCGCCCAGGCCGCCTTCCTGTCCCGCTCGCTGCTGCTCAACGTGCCCGACGACCGCACCAGCCGCGCCGGTCCCGGCATCACCACCGTGCCCCTCACCCCGCGCACCGTGCACACGATCACCGTGCGCCTGCCCAACCCGCTGCGCGCCGCCGCCATCGCGGCCCTGCTGTTCACCGGCACCGACACCTCGCTGCTGTCGATGACCCAGATCGCCAGCGTCGACAAGGACGGCACCACCGTGGCCATCGACCGCGACTCGCGGATCAACATCGGCGAGGCGCCCGGGCCCCGGCACCTGTACGCAATCCCGCCCCGCGCCCGCCCCCTGCTGCGCGCCGCGGTCGAATTCCGCCGCCGCACCCCGCGCACCGCTGATAACCACGGCCTGTTCGCGAACTGCTTCGGCACCACACCGCGCTTCGAGGCCCTCATCGCCGACGCCGGCCTTCCGGTACCCGCCCTGGTCCACCCCCACGCCGAGGACGACTGGCACACCGCTGCCCGCTGCTGGCACCTGCACACTCCCACGCCATCCGCCCCCAACGTCCCACCGCGCCTTGGGGAGTTACACCCGTGACCGACCAGCCACCGCCGCCCGGCGACACGTCCGCGGCCGCGTTCGACCTGATGTTCCTGCGCACCCGCACCGCCCAGTGCCGGCTCAGCGACGAGGACCTGACCGCGCTGACCGGCATCCCCACCGCCGACTGGGGCACCCACCTCACCCCGCACACCCTCCCCGCCGCGGCCTTGCTCGCTCTCGCCCGCGCGCTGGACACCTCACCCGAGTCCTCCTGCGCGTCCCCGAGCACGCCTCCCGCCGTTCCGTCCCGGGGGCGGCCACCCATGCCACCGTGCTGCACGCGGCCCTGCTTGAGGTCGGTCGCATCCACCCCGACGACCTGGCCTGCGCCCTTCAATGGCCCCCGCACCGCCTGAAGCGGGCCGCCACCGCCCTGGCCGCACACCTCGAGCAGCGAGGCAGCCCGCAACGGCTCATCCACACCGACACCACCATCCACCTGACCTGCGCCCCCGGCCTGCTCACCGGCACACAGCGGCAGAACCTGTACGACACCGGCCACACCGCCGCCTCGCTCGCCCCTGGCGAGGCCGCCGCCCTCACCCGCCTGCTGCACCGCACCGCCCGCGGCCTCACCCCCGACCTGCCCGCCGACCAGATCCCGCGCCTGGCCAACCGGCGCCTGCTCGCCCCAGCCGGCAAACCGCCGGCTCCCCACCCCGATGCGCTGTTCGCCCTCGGCCTGGCCGCCCACCCCCTCCTGGACACCGCCGGCCACCAAGCCCTGGGCCACCGCCCCGCCGCGGCCGACCCGGGACCCCACCGACGTGTCCACCACGCCGACGCAGCCCACGCCGAATACACCGACAGCCCCTTGCCGATGCCCGCCCCGCCACAGCCACCCAGGCCGCGATGACGCCACCTCCCCGTACGGCCGCCGTGCCCGAGACCACCACCGACCCGTCCGACAACACCACCACAAGCCCGTGGAAGCCCACGTGGTCACCCGGCCACACCCGCCCCGAACTGCCCCCGCTCACCGTGGTGCACGACCCTCACGACGACTACGCCTTCATGGCCGCCGCGCTGGCCGCCCACACCCCCCAGACCGGCCGTATCACCGTCCACCCCACCCCGGTGGCGAGCGCACCGGCATCCCTGGCCCACGACCTCCTGCGCAGCATGTGCAAACACCTCCCGCTGGCCGGCAGCGAGGACGGCACGTACTGGACGGGCAGCACCGAGACCGCCTGGCGCGCCCTCGCCGCCTGGATGCTCGCGCTGCGCATCCATCACGTCATCGTCACCCGGGCCCATCGCATCAGCTCCCGCCACTTCGAGCACCTCTTCGCCCTGCGGGAACTCACCAATATCCGGCTGACCCTTCTGTGCCACGGCCCCCTTCCTCCCGTCCTGGCCGCCGCCCTCGCTGTGCTCCCGCACGAAGAGGTGCACACCGTGGCCGCTCCCACGCCGGCTCCACCGCCAGCCGCTGCCCGGTTCGCGTGGTGGGAAGCGGACGGACAGTACCCGTCCCACCCGGATGAGCCGTGCTTCCTGCTGCCCGCTCGGCGCGCGCCCGGCCGGGGCGAACTGGAGGCGGCAGCCTGCCGCCTGGGCCGTACGGTGCTCCCGCTGCCCGCGGCTGGCCGCTTCCCGCCCGAGCCCGACGAGCCGACCGCGCTCCTCGCGCACCGACTGCACGCGCGCATCGCCCACCCCGTCCACGCCGCCGCGCTGGCGGTGCGGGTTTTCGCCGCTCAGACGGACCTCCCGGCCCGAACGGGCCGTGGCCGGGAGATGCGGATACCGTCCTGGGGAGTTGACTTGCTCGAGGCAGCCCGCCACTTCGGGCAACTGGAGGGGCGGGAGGACAACACTTCCCTGCCCCGCCTCAGGTCCTGGGATCACGCGGCTGTGACCGAAGCAGCTCATGCCTGCGGTCTGCACGAGCCGCAGGCACCGGGCCCGAAGCGGCATGCCGCGCCCACCTCGCGTTCCAGACGGCCAGATGTCGCGCGCAACAGCGCGGGCGGTACACCAGCACCCGGCCGGGCAGCATGAAGCGCGCATGAACAAACAGCACGCATACACAAGGGAGCAGACGATGGCTGAGCCTGGGACAGAACTGTTCGAAGTGATCCGCCGCGACCACCGTGCGGGCGACAGGCTGCCCCGCTCCTTGGCCACCCGGCACGGCGTGCCCCGCCAAACGGTCATGGAAGCGATCTCGACCGTGCTGCCGCTGCCGCGTTCCCTCCCGGCCGACGAAGAGCAACTGGGCGAGGCCCGGCAGATTCTGGATGCGCTGCTGGCCGAGGACCGGGCCAAGTCGCCCGCCGAACGCAGCTCGGCCTTCGATCTGTATGAGGAGCTGAGTCTTCGCACCAGCAGGCTTCCGCTGTCCTACCGGTGGGTGTGGGAGTACATCGCCGCTCACCGCTCACCGGACGCTTCCGACACCTCACCGGAACCACACGAGCGAGCCTGGGCGGGCAATGTCCCCTCCGACATGCCGAGCTTCGTCACCTATCTGATCACCAGTGCGGTACGCGACCTGGCGGAGCTGAAGATCGAAGGGACGCTGCCGGCCGCCGATGGTGTCGAGCTCGGCATGGTCTCCCTCGGCAACGCCGCAGCCCGGATCAACCAGGCCCTGCACGAGTTCGCGCTGGTCGGACTCAGAGCCGGCCTGTCCTACGCCCAGATGAGCGCCTTCACCGGCATCCCCGAAGACGACCTGGCGAAGCAGGCCGAGGACTACCACCGCCGCATGACGACCTGAGCCACTGCCTGCCGCGTCACCGTCCGCGTGCGGAAGCCGCAGACCGTCGGCCAGGCCTCGATGGATCGGCCCCGGACAGGGAAGACTGCGGGTACTGCCGGTGGATGGGGAGGGGGCAGTCGCCGTGGCTGCGGCCTGGAGTACGGACTCGGCGCTCAAGTAACGCGATCACGGGCGGGGCGACGGACGCGAGCCTGATGAGCGCGTGGGAATCAGGCCGGCGCCGTACGGGCAAACGGAACCGCGCGGGCCTGTGCCAGCTGTACCGCGGGCGCCCGGAGGTGCTGTCTGGGGTCGACGGGCTGGCAACGGGGGCGACCAGCCAGGAGATCTCCGGCCCGCACCTGCGGGACGCCGCCAGGGCCGTCTACAACGGGTTCTGGACGTAGCCAGCGCCCCCGATGCGGTCTCAGCCGGCCAAGCCCGCGAGCACCTCCGCACCCGGGATCCGGGCCATCGCCCAGCCGGGCAGGATGAGCTTGCCGCGGCGGCGACCGCTGCCGACCAGGACGTGCGGCGCCGCGACGACGGCCTCGTCAATCAGCAGGGGCCATGTAGAGGGAAGCCCGAGCGGGGTGATCCCCCCATACTCCATGCCAGTCTCGTCGATGGCGGTCTCCACGGGCGCGAAGGACACCTTGCGGGCCCCCAAATGCTGGCGGACGGCCTTGTTCACGTCCACGCGGGTGCCCGCCAGTGCCAGGCAGGCGGCGAGGGTGACGGTCCCGCCGCGCTTGGCCGCGACCACCACACAGTTCGCGGAGAGCTCCAGTGGTACGTCGTAGCTCTCGGAGAACACGGCGGTGTCCGCCTTGCTGGGATCGGTGTCCACGTAAACCACCGACTCGGCTGCCTCGCGCGCATCCCAGTTCTTCAGGGCGTCGGCTACGGGGTCGGCAAGGTCGTCACAGATCTCGAGCGCGGTGCGGGCGACCGTGAAATTCCCGAACGGAGGGCACACGTGCTGAATCATGGGAGAACCCTACCGCAGGTCGCCGAAGCTGTGGTTCGTCTGGGGACCTTTCCCGCGTCCGGGCCCTCCAAGTCCACCAGCATGCGGGCGATCGTGGTCTTGCCCGACCCCGATTCCCCGACAATGCCGTACGACCTGCCCTCTCCAGCCGGAAGGAGACGTCATTCACCGCGCGCACCGGGCCGAAGTCCTTGCGCAGTCCCTTCACTTGGAGCAGGGGCGCCGAGAGACCTCTTGAGGGAACAGACACGTCACTTCGGTGCCGTCGTGTGCTGTCAGTGGGACCCGGTCCTGCTTGCAGTTGGGCGCGGCCCGTTCGCAGCGAGGCGCGAAGGGGCAGCCGGGCAGAGCCTGGTCCACGCCGAGGGGGCCTCGGGCGGCGTCGAGGCGGACGGCCGGGCCGTCCAGGTGGGGGCGGGAAGCAAAGCAGGGCTGCGGTGTAGGGATGCCGCAGAGCGCTGAACAGGCCCGCGGTGGGCTGGGTCCCCATCACCTGGCCCGCGTACAGGACGTAGACTCGGTCGCAGATCGCCCCGGCGAGGTCCAAGTCGTGGGTGACGAAGAGCATGCCCATGCCGCGCTCGCGGCGCAGCCGCGTGAGGATTGCGATGACCTCGGCCTGGGCGGACACGTCCAGAGCGGTGGTCAGCTCGTCGGCGGCCAGCGCCGCCGCGATCACCACGTGTCATAGCATGCCGCCGGAGAACTCGTGCGGCCATCGCCGCAGCGCATCGCCCGGGTCGCTGATGCCCACCGACTCCAGGAGTTCAGCGGGCCGGGAGTCGGCCTTCCGACGGGTGTGAGCACAGTTGGTGCGCATCGCCTCGGTCGGGAAGCCGCCGACACGGTAGAGCGGGTTGATCGACGAGCGCGGGTCTTGGAAGACCATGGCCGCCGCGCCGTCGCGCATCTTCCGCAGAGGTCCACTCGGCACCGATCCCGCCGCGGTGGGGGTGGTTGAAGCATTGAGCATGTAGCGCGGTAGGGCGGCGAGGTCGTCGGCGAGCGTGAAGGCGCCGACGATGCTGCACACACCGTGGTGTTCCGGCGCCAGCGGTCAAGATCGCCTGTGCGCGACTGCGTCTCGACATATAGACAGAGAGTTTTCAGGGGTGAGTCAAGGGCTGGTCTCACATGATGGATGTGACGTGAGTATGGCTCAGCTAGCCTCCGGCTGTCTGAAAATCCCCTCTTGCGACGCCGAGTGGCGTTGGCTTAGTTTTTCGACAGGTGTATGTGACATATGCATACGCGAAGTCGAAGAAGCTCTCGGCGCCTGACCAGGTGAAGAGCGATCTGGACAACCGAATTCCGCTATGGTGGCGGGAAGTGCCCTCTGCGGGCCTGACAGGGATCGCCGGGAACGGCTCCTGATCGGCAAGGGTGGCGAAGGCGGTGCATTGCCGCGTGGTGGGCTGAGGGGGTGGAAGTCCCCGCCATCCCGATGGATTCCTTTCACATTGGATGTGTGGGTGACCTTGTTCGGCTGCCCGGCTCCGGTGTGATTCCGCCTGCCTGCAATCCAGGCAGGCTGGGGATTCGGATACGTGCGGCTCCGGTGAACAACCAGAGGGAAGGCAAAGTTGACCAGGGAGACCGATTCAGCCGAGAGTCGTGTTACCGGAATCTTAAAATTCAGCCGTCGCCGCATCCGCTATCAGTGCCGCATGGGGCATCGGCATGCTGGGCGAGTTATGCGAGCAGGGGGTGATCGACGCGGAGGATTTTGCCCGGCGTCAGGGGGCCGATCTCTCGTCGATGGTGGGACTGCTGCGCGCCCTCGCGTCAGTGGACATTCCGACCCCCGCGCGGTGCAGGCCCAGGCGGCGCACGCTGTGCTGGGCGACTTCGCATTTCCGCCGGTCGCCCGGTCGCGCGGGGAGGCGTCCTTGCGCCTGGCGCTCGGTGAAGGGCCAGGTGAACTGGCCCGGCTTCTCGGCGCTGTGGCGGAGTTCGGGATCGGCTCCGGCGAGGTCGCCCTGGAGCCGGCCGCCGCGAACGGCGGCGGGCTGGCCGTGCGGCTCGCGGTGGGATCCGGCGGGGCCGAGACCGTGCGCAGGAGGCTGGCCGCGGAGGGATGGACCGTACTCAAGCCCGAACTCCGCCGCGGCCCCCGGGAGGGCGTGGAGGACATGAGCGGAATGCGGCGCGTGGGCGAGGTGACGGCATCTGCGCCCTGACGCATCGGATGTGAATGGAAGCATCGACTTTCCGTTGTTCGCCGTCTCCGGTCGTGCCGGTGCACACCGGACCATCTTTTTCCCGGTGACGGCCATGACGGGCTGACCTTCCATTCTTCAGTCTGCGCTCCGACGGATCGGTCGACGATTCCGATGCGGGGTTGAATTGGCATGCCCGAAAACTCCGGACGGGATACGGCTTCCCTCGGTGCGCCTTTCCTCGCCGAAAGATTCCTGTGCTCCGGCTGAAGGATTGTGTATATGCTGATCAAGTGAATCGGCCGCGATCTCGATGTGCCTCACTATTGATGGAGCGTCGTACGCCGGCGGCAATGACGGAGGGGAACTTATGGGGACGTGCAGGTGTGACTGCCCTGTGCCGTGGGCCGAAGTCCGGCGGCCGGCTGCGTGCGAATCCAGCGAGCGCCACGCAGTCGGACGCAAGGGGAAGTGAAATCAGTGAGCACTCAAAGTGGCATGGACGTGAAGGAACCGCTCGACCCCCAGTTGACGCGGTTCTGGCACGAGACCCGCCTGCGGGCGACCCCCGGTCCGCCGCCGGAGATCCTGGAGTCGGCGCAGCCCGCCGTCGGGGAATCCTGGCTCGCGATATCCGAGGTCCTCGCGCTCGGTTACGGCGAACGCTCCGGCGCGGTCATCACCAAGGGGAAGACCCTCATGCGGGCGCGCACGACGCCCTCCGCGGGGGCGCTCTATCCCTTCGAGCTGTTGGTCGCCTTCCGCGGCGAGACCCAGTACGAGCTGTACGAGTACGACGTCGTCGGCTGCTGCCTGAGGCATGCGGGGCCGGTGGACGCGGCCGAGACGGCGGCGCTGCTTGCCGGGCCGGATGCCGGGGCGGACGAGGCACCGCCGCCCGAGGCGGTGGTGGCCATCGTCGGACGCCCGTGGGCGTCCATGCGCAAGTACGGGCGGCGCGGATACCTCTACACACACCTCGACGGCGCGCACGCGGCGACCAACATCACGCTCGCCGCGCAGGAGGCGGGCTTCAGGCCGGTCACCCACCTGCGGTTCGACCGTCGGCAAGCGGCCGACGTTCTCGGGATCGCCGACCGCTGCCGCGAACCCCAGACTCTCATCACGCTCACGGCGCCCGGTGCCCCCGCCGCGGCCTGGGACGGCAAGGCCGCCAACCCCTTCGCCGTACCGATCTGGCGGCACGGCGACGGAGTGCGGCCCGAGGAACCCGGCGACGAGGAGCGGGCGGCCTGGCGCTCGATCCAGTCCATCAGCGCGTTCCACCACCGGGGCGACACGCCTCGCCGGTACGGAAGCGCACGCTCCGTCGTCGCCCGTGCGGCCCGCACGGCAGCCGCAGAACCGGCCGACGCACGGCCGGCGGTACGACTGCACAGCGGTAACGGCAGGAACGCCACGCCACGCCCCTTCGCCGACACCGTCCTGGAACGCCGCTCCGCGAAAGGGTTCCTGCCGGTCCCCGTGGACAACGCCCCCTTCGGCCGGATGCTCGCGGGGCTGCGCCAGGGCGCCGCGCTCGACAGCGCCGACGGCCCGCTGGCGCAGCTCCGGCTGCTCGTCCGCAACGTCGACGGGATCGAGGCGGGCGCCTACGACTACGACGCCGAGGGCCACGCCCTGCGGCCCGTGGGCGGCGACGGCCGCACCGACGACGCGGTCGTGGCGGCCTGTATGAGCCAGGCCGTGGTCCGCTCGGCGGCGGCCCTGTTCGTCCTGCACTCCCCGGTGGGCCCGCTGCTCGGCGCCCGCGGCCCCCAGGGGCTGGCCGAACTGCACTACCACGCCGCCGGAGCGGCGCAGCGCCTGTGTGTCGCCGCAGCGAAGAGCGCCGTGGGCATCACCTGCCTCGGCGGCTTCGACGAGGGCCGGGTCGCGGAGCTCGTGTGCCTGCCCGACTCCGAGGAAGTGATCTACGTCCTGGCCTGCGGAGTCCCCGACGAGACCGCGGTGAAGTGGGACCGCGCGCCGATCGCCTACAGCCATGGACGCGGCCCCGCACGGCAGAGCTGATCCCGCCGATCAAGTCGACCAGAAAGAGCGTGTGTTCACCCCATGTTGAGTAACAGCATCCTGTCCGAGCGGATGACCGACGATCACCGGGAGCTGGCCCGCCGGGCGACCGCCTGCCTCACGCCCGAGCGGCTCGAACAGTGGCGCACCGCCCCGGACGGCCACCTCCGCAAGGAGGCCTGGCGCGAACTGGCCGAACGCGGCCTGATGGGCGTCTCGCTGCCGCGCGAGCACGGCGGCCAGGGCCTGGGCCTGCTGGGCGCGCTGGTGCTCGGCGAGGCCCTGGCGCAGGTCCGGGACGGCGGCCTCGCCCTCGGCATGCACGTGCAGAACGAGATCGCCTGCGACTGGCTGGTCTCCGCCAAGAACACCGAGCTGTCGGATAAGTTCCTGCCGGGGCTCGTCGCCGGCGAGCTCGTGGCCTGCCAGTGCGACACCGACCCCTCGGCCCAGGAGCCGACGCTCGCCGTCACCGACGGCGACGAGGTCGTGGTCAGCGGGCAGAAGAAGTTCGTGGTCAACGGCGCCAACGCCGACCTGTGCTTCGTGAGCGTCCAGCTCGACGGCGCGCCGGCCATCGTGCTCGTCGAGAAGAAGACCCACGGGGTCCACGTCACCCAGGTGTACGACAAGCTCGGCACCCGCTCCATCGACTCCGCCCTCGTGGAGTTCGACCGGGTACGCGTCCCGGCCGCACACGTCATCTCACGACGCGGCGTCAGCCAGCTCATGCGCTGGAACCGGGTCATGTCGCGGATGCGCTTCCTCATCGCCTCCGACGCCTACTTCGTCCACCGGGCGCTGCTCTCCCACATCAGTGCCTACGCCCTCGGACGGGAGCTCGGCGGCCGCCCCCTGGCGGGCTGGCCGGTCAACGAGCACGCCCTGGCCCGGGCCCGCGCCGACCAGGAGCTGATGGAGGCCGGACTGGTCGAGGCGTACCTGCGCCTGACCGAAGGCGGCAGCACCGTCCCCGAGATCGCCGAGCTCAAGTGGTTCTGCGTGGAGCGCACCACCGAGTTCGCCGGGCTCTGCACCGACCTGGAGGGCGGCGCCGGTTACATGTGGGACAGCGTCGCTCTGCGCGCGCACGCCCAGATCCGCGGGCTGCGCATGTCGGGCGGAAGCCAGACCACGATGCTCACCGTCGCCAACCACTCCATGGCCTGCCGCGCCGAACTCGACGCACCCGCGCTCGCGGCCGCTGCCGGGAGGCGTCGTGGCTGACCCGCTCCGTCTGGACGAGGTCTTGCTGCGGGCCTGCGCCGAGCACGGCGCCCGGCGCGCCGTCGTCGACGACAGCACGGAGCTGACGTACGCCGAGCTCGCCTCCCGTGTCCGCGCCCGCGCCGGAGCCCTGGACGACGCCCTCGGACCCGACGAGCAGCGCATCGCCCTCTACGCCGCGAACAGCGCGGAGTACCTGATCTCCTACTACGCGCTGCTGGTCGCCGGACGCCTGCCCTTCCTGGTCGACGCACAGTTCGGCGCGGTCGAACTCGAAGGCATCCGCACGAGCTGTGGCGTGGACGCCTTCCTGACCGACAAGCCCGACGTCTTCCCGCTCCCCGCCTCGGCCCGGCCGCTGCCCGACAGCCCGTACGCCGTGGCGCGCGGCACGGGGCCGGCGCCCGCCGCGGTGCCGGCGCCACGGCCGACCACCGCCACGTGCCGGTTCACCTCGGGCACCACCGGTGCGCCCAAGTGCCTGGAGTTCTCCCACGAGGCCGTGCACAGTGCGGCCCGCACCTGGGTGGCGGGCACCGGGCTCGGTCCCGACGACCGCGTGCTGTGTTTGGCTGCGTTCACCAACGGATTGGCCTTCAACACCTCGCTCCTGCCGGTGTTCCTGGTGGGCGGGGAACTCCACCTGTATCGGGGGCTGCCCACCTCGGGCGGCATCTCCCGCGCGGTGCGCCGCGCCGGAGCCACCCGCCTGGTCGCGTTCCCGCTCGCCTACCGGCTGCTCGCCGAGGCGCCCGAACCCGACACGGCGGCGTTCACCACCGTACGGCGGGCGGTCTCGGCCGCCGCGGTCCTCGCGCCCGAGGTCCGCGACGGCTTCCAGAGCCGCTACGGAGTACGGATCGCCGACTACTACGGCATCGCCGAGACCGGGCCCTGCACATTCGAGCGCGACCCGGAGCGCACCACGGGACTCGGGACCGCCCTGCCCGGCGCATCCCTGCGCATCGTCCCCCAAGAGGGCGGCGAGCCCGAGGTCCGGGTGCGCACGGAGTCCATGGCGAGCTGCTATCTCAACGTCCCCGGCGGGCTGGAGGAGCGGATCGACGCGGACGGCTACTACGGCACCGGCGACCGGGGACGGATCGAGGACGGCCGGCTGTTCGTCACCGGCAGACTCGGCGGCCCCATCAACCTCGCCGGGCGCAAGGTCGATCCCGCGGAGATCGAGCAGGTCGTGCTCGCCCTCGACGGGGTGAGCGACACCGCTCTCTTCGCCGACCACGACCCTCAGGGCGAGACGGTTCTGCACCTCGTGCTCGCCGGCAGCCGCGAACCCTCGCGCGGCGAGATCGTCGCCGCCTGCCGGGAGCGGCTCGCGCCGTACAAGGTCCCCGGCCGGATCACGTTCCTGGACGCCATCCCCCGCTCGTCGGCGGGCAAGGTCCGCCTCACCGAACTCAAGGTTCTCGTCAAGGACACCCCGCGCCCCGGCGCGTGACCAGCACAGGAGTGGACGTAGATGACCAAGCATGCCGTCGAGGCGGAGCTGCGCGAGCAGATCGAGCAACTGGTGGAAGTGGCCACTGGGAAGGTGGTGACCGTGGCCGACCTGCGTGCGGCCGACGGCGCCCTGGACCGCGCGGGCGTCAACTCCATCGGCTACATCAACCTCATGGAGGCGCTGGAACAGCGCTTCGGCGCCGCCATCGACCCGGAGGCCGACCCCCAGTACCTCACGTCGGTCGACTCCATCGCGCGGTTCGTCCTCGGCCGGGCCTGAGACCACAAGGAGAGCTGTGAGCACCGCAACCGAAACCGCCCTCCTCGCCGGCCCGGACGCACCGGACGCCGAGATCCTCACCGAGCGCCTCGACGCCGTCTGGGCCGACGAGCCGTTCGCCGAGGCCGCCGCGCAGACGGAGCACCTGTGCGCCGTACTGCCCCTGCTCGAACTGTTCCCGCACGATCCGGACGGCCGGATCGCCGCGGTCCGGGCGGGGGGCCTCCGCGCCGCGCTCGGCCTGTTCACCCCCAACGCCCAGCTCGCCCGCACCGTGCCGACGGTCCGTGCCCGACGCGACGCCGACGGCCGCGCGGTCCTCACCGGGCGCTTCCGGTACGCCGACGAGGCGGCGGACCTCACCGTGGCGCTCGTGCGGTTCGAGGACGAGGAGGGTGTACGGCTCGCCCTGCTGCCGCACACGCTCGACGGCCTGCGGCTGTACGGTGCCGGCCGCTCGCAGGACCGCGGGTGGGCCGAGCTGGACGGAGCGGCCATCGACGCACGCGCCGTGTCCGACCCGGTGAACACGGACGACGACGGACCGCTGACGGCCGTCCTGGACGCGTATTCCTGGGAGTTCTCCCGGCGTTCGGTCACCTGGAGCGCCAAGGTCGTGGCCGACCTCCGGCGGACCCTGGCGAACACCGGTGAGGGCGCCGAGGCGCTGAGCACCTCTCAGTATCTGGCGCACGAGCTGAGCAAACTGGAGATCGAGCTCTCGCTCGCCGCTGCCGCCGCGAGTTTCGGCGCCGCGTTCAAGGGCGAGCGGCCCGGCGGCCAGTCCGTCGCCGCGACGCTCCTGGCCTGCACCGACTTGCTGTGGCGCACCGTCCGCGTCGCCGAGGACATGAGCGCGGACCTGGGCCTCGAACCGAGCCCCGTCGCCGACCCCGCCTGGCCGTCCGACCGGGTGCAGGCGAGCCTCGGCGGGCGGCGGCTGGCCGGCGGCGAACTGGCCCGCCGCATGGGCCTGCACAGGCGGCGGTGACATGACGATCGCGACGGTGGTTTGCGGACGGAGCGGGCGGATGGCGAACCTGATCGCCGCGGCCGTCGACCGCTCCGAGGACCTCGACCTCACGGCCCGCCTGAGCGTCCGCGACGGCGCCGGCGCGCCACCCGGCGCCGAGCCCGTGCCCCTCGTCCGTAAGCTCGCCGAACTCCCGGACCCCCGGCCGGTGGTGGTGGACTTCACCTCGCACGAGGCGACTGCCGATGTGCTCCGCCAGGCGGTGGACGCACCCTGTCCGCTCGTGGTGGGCACCAGCGGTCTCGGCGCCGCGGAACGCGCGCTGATCACGGAGGTCGGGCGTACCGGCGCCGTGGTGGTCGCGGCGAACTTCAGCCTCGCTCTGCTCGCCGTGGCGCGCTTCGTACGAGAGCTGTCGCAGCAGGTGGACAACACCTGGGACGCGGGCGTCATGGACCTCCACTTCGCGGGCAAGCGCGACCGGCCCAGCGCGACGGCGCGTTTCCTGGCCGACCAGTGGCGGTCCGAGACCCCCGGGCGGACCGGCCGGGGCCCGGCCGACGCCCGGAGCGGCGCCCCGGAGCTCGCCTCGTTCCGCATGGGCGACGCGGTCAGCGAACACCGGCTCATGGCCGCGGGCACGGGCGAACACGTCGAGGTCCTGCACCGGGTGGCCGACCGTGCGGCCTTCCTGCCGGGCATCCTGCGGGCGGTGCGCTTCGCCGCGCACGCCCGGCCCGGGGTCTACTCGCTGGAGGACGTGGCGTGCTCGACGGCAGCGGCACCGGAGTGAGCACTGCCCTGACCAGGACGGGGCTCTTCCCCGGGCCAAGGCTGTGGTGGGCCGCCGTCACCGGCGGCGGGCCGGAACAGCCGGCCGCCGCCGACCCGGACCGGGAGTTCACCTCACAGGCCCGCCGGGACCAGGGGGAGACGGCCCGGCGCACCCTGCGGGCCGCCCTCACGGAACTCGGTCTGACCACCGGCGAAGGCGACCCGCAGCGGATCCTGCCGGACCCGCCCAGCGCGGTACGCCGGGTCCGCGTGGACGGCCGGCGTCTCCGCCCCGACTTGCAGTTCTCGCTGGCCCACACCGCACGGCACGCCGTCGTCGCGATCCGGCGCACCGACGGGCCGGCGACCGGACTCGGCGTAGACGCCGAGGACGACTGGGACGGCGCCGGACGCAACCTCCACCGGTTCGGCACCCGCGCCGAACTGGACCTGATCGCCGCGGACCACCCCGGCGCCCACCCGCTGCACCTGTGGTGCGCGAAGGAGGCACTGGCCAAGGCGACCGGCCACGGCTTCGCCGTACCGCCCCGCCGCCACCGGCTCCTCGCCGGCGACGGCGCCCCGCACACCCTGCTCCTGGAGATCGCCGAGAACCACCGCACCGCGGCACCCCGCCCCGCCAGGGTCCGCGTCGGCACGCGCAGAACGTGGCCGCCCACCGCCTGGGCCGTCGCCGAACTCCCCCTGACCGGCACCGCAAACGAAGGAAGCGAACACCGATCACCGTGACACAGGACCAGCCGATCACCA
The DNA here is from genome assembly GCF_042668715.1 of Streptomyces sp. NPDC057271. Taxonomy (NCBI): domain Bacteria; kingdom Bacillati; phylum Actinomycetota; class Actinomycetes; order Kitasatosporales; family Streptomycetaceae; genus Streptomyces; species Streptomyces sp. NPDC057271. The sequence goes on along the minus strand of NZ_JBHUYJ010000032.1, from coordinate 23,212 downwards.
CCCTCGGGCAGCTCCTCGACCGCCAGGCCGCGCGCCGCCCCCAGGCCCCCGCTCTGCACGCACCCGACCGGGAGCCGCTCACGTACGCGGCGCTGAGGGACCGTGTCCAGGACGCCGGCCAGTCGCTCGCCGCACTGGGCGTGGGCCGGGGCAGCCGAGTCGGCATTGTGCTCCCGAACGGGCCCGACCTGGCACTCGCCTTTCTGGCGGTGGCCGCCCACGCCTGCGCGGCGCCGCTTAACCCCGCCTACCGCGAGCAGGAGTTCGCCTTCTACCTCGACGACATGCGCGCCGACGCCCTGCTGGTGGAGCAGGGCAGCGACTCGCCCGCGATCGCCGTGGCCGAGGAGCGCGGCATCCGCGTCGTCGAACTGCTCCCGGACCCGGCGGGGCCCGCCGGCGCCTTCGCCCTACGGGGCCGGAGCAACGCGGACCGGGAGCCGCGCACCGGCCCCGCCTTGGCCTCCGGGCACGCCGAGCCGCAGGACGTCGCCCTGATCCTGCACACCTCCGGCACCACCTCGCAGCCGAAGCTCGTGCCGCTCACCCATGCCAACCTGTGCGCGGCCGCCGCCAACACCCGCGCGGCCTTCGCCCTCGGCGAGAGCGACCGCTGCCTCAACGTCATGCCGCTGTTCCACGCCCACGGCCTGACCAGCACCCTGCTCGCCGCCCTCGTCGGAGGCGGCAGCATCGTCTGCACGCCCGGGTTCTCCGAGAGCCGGTTCTTCGACTGGCTCGCCGACTTCCGCCCGACCTGGTACACGGCCGTGCCCACGATGCACCAGGCCCTGCTCGCGGTGGTCGGCGAGCACGCCGAGGAACTGGCCGCCGCGCCCCTGCGGTTCATCCGCTCGGCGTCCGCCCCCCTGCCGGGGCCGGTGCTCATCGCCCTGGAGGAGGCGTTCGGAGCGCCGGTGATCGAGGCGTACGGCATGACCGAGGCGGGTTCCCTGGTCACCAGCAACCCGCTCCCGCCCGGCGACCGCAAGCTCAGGTCCGTCGGACTGCCCGTCGGCGAGCCCTTCGCCGTCCTCGACAAGGCCGGTCGCGTCCTGGGCCCCGGTGAGACGGGCGAGATCGCCATCCGCGGGGCCAACGTGACCGCGGGATACGAGGACAACCCGGAGGCCAACCGGCTGAGCCGCACCGCCGACGGCTGGTTCCGCACCGGTGACGAAGGCCGCGTCGACGAGAACGGCTATCTCTACATCGTCGGGCGCAGCAAGGAGATCATCAATCGAGGCGGTTCCAAGGTCGCCCCGGCCGAGGTCGACGACGTGCTCAGCGGGCACCCGGCGGTCAAACTGGCGGTCGCCTTCGGACTGCCGCACCCGACGCTGGGCGAGGACGTCGCCGTGGCCGTCGTCACCCGGCCGTCCGCCACGGTCACCGAACGCGAGATCCGCGAGTACGCGGCCGAGCGGATCGCCGACTTCAAGGTCCCCAGCCGGGTGTTCATGGTCGCCGACGTCCCCAAGAGCCCGACGGGCAAGGTGCAGCGGCTCAAGCTCGCCGAGCTGCTGTCGGCCGCCGCGCCCGGCCCGTCCGCGCAGGAGCCGAGGGGACCCCTCGAACAGCGGATCGCCGCCCTCTGGGCCGACGTCCTGGGTCTCGACCGGGTCGGCCTGGACGACAACTTCTTCGACCTCGGCGGCAACTCCCTGCTGCTGAGCAGGGTCTCGATCCGGCTGCACAAGGACCTGGGC
>NZ_JBHUYJ010000032.1:0-21493 GCF_042668715.1 Streptomyces sp. NPDC057271 | reverse complement strand
GCCGTGAGCTGCCGGTGGTCGCTCTGACCATGTACCCCACGGTCGCCTCGCTCGCCGCCCACCTGTCGGGGCCCGGCGACGCGGGCACCGGCCCCGCGGCCGCGGACGCCGGGCAACGCAGGGCCCGCAGCAAGGAACGGATGCTCAGGCAGCGCAGCAGCCGGGCGCGTACCGCCACCAAGGAGAGCGAGTGATGGACCACCGCGACGAGTCCCGCACCCCGGGCGCCGATCAGGAGACGACCGGCGGCGAGATCGCCGTCATCGGGCTCTCCTGCCGGTTCCCCGGCGCCGCGGACGCCGACGAGTACTGGCGCAACCTGGCCTCGGGCGCCGAGTCCATCACGTCCTTCTCCCGCGAGGAGCTGGCGGCGATGGGCGTTCCCCAGGCGCAGCTCGACGACCCGGACTACGTACCCAAACAAGGGGTCCTGGAAGGCGCCGCCCTCTTCGACGCCGCGTTCTTCGGGTTCAACCCGAAGGAAGCGGCCCTGATGGACCCCCAGCACCGGGTGCTGCTCGAATGCGCCTGGACGGCACTGGAGGACGCGGGTTACGACCCCAAGTCCGTGCCGGGACCGGTCGGGGTCTACGCCGGTTCGTACTACGGCAGCTACCTCGCCCAGCTCGCCCAGGGAGCCGACCCGGCCGACGCCGCGGAGGAGTTCGCCCGCAACCTGGCCAACGAGAAGGACTACCTGGCGACCCGGATCGCCTACAAGCTGGGCCTGACCGGGCCCGCGCTGACCGTGCAGACCGCCTGCTCGACCTCGCTCGTCGCGGTCCACCTCGCCTGCCAGGCGCTGCTGAGCGGCGAGTGCGACACGGCGCTCGCCGGCGGCGCCACCGTCCGCGCCCGGCAGGCCGGCTATGTGTACCAGCCCGGCGGCATCTTCTCCTCCGACGGCCACTGCCGCCCCTTCGACGCCACGGCGCAGGGCACCGTCGCCTCCAACGGCGCGGGCGTCGTCGTCCTCAAGCGTCTGGAGGACGCCCTCGCCGACGGCGACCCCGTGCGCGCGGTCATCAAGGGATCCGCCGTCGGCAACGACGGCGCGGAGCGCGTCGGGTTCACCGCCCCCGGCGCGGCCGGCCAGGCCCGTGTCATCGCCGCGGCCTACGACGTGGCGGAGATCGCACCGTCCACGGTCGGCTACGTCGAGACGCACGGCAGCGGCACACCCGTCGGCGACCCCATCGAGATCGAGGCCCTCACCCGGGTCTTCGCGGGCGCAGGCGCCGCGCCCGGAAGCTGCGCGATCGGCGCGGTCAAGGGCAACATCGGCCACACCCACGTGGCCTCCGGCATCGCCGGCTTCATCAAGACCGTGCTCGCCCTGCAGCACCGGCAGATCCCGCCCAGCCTGCACTTCGAGAAGCCCAACCCGGACATCGACTTCGGCGCCACCCCCTTCTTCGTCAACACCCGGCTGCGGCCCTGGCACGACGACGGGCCGCGCCGGGCGGGCGTCAGCTCTTTCGGCATGGGCGGCACCGACGCCCACGTCGTCCTGGAGGAGGCGCCTCGCCGTACCGCCGGCGCCGAGCAGGACGGCTGGCAGCTTCTGCCGCTCTCGGCGCGCAGCGAGGCCGCGCTGGACGTCGCCACCGACCGTCTCGCCGAGCGCCTGGAGAACGCGGCCGACATCACGCTGCCGACCGCGGCGCACACCCTCCAGAGCGGCCGGCGGCACTTCGCCCACCGGCGGTTCCTGGTCGCCGAGGACACCGCGAGCGCCGTTTCGGCGCTGCGCACCCGGGACCCGCGCACCCTGCGCGGCGGGCAGCACGACGGCCCGCCGCCCTCGGTCGCCTTCCTCCTGCCCGGACTCGGCGAACAGCGCCCCGGCATGGGCCGCGAACTCTACGAGCGCGAACCGGTGTTCCGCGCCGCCATAGACCGCTGCGCCGAAGGATTCCGCCCGCACCTGGACCTCGATCTGCGCACCCTGCTGCACCCCGCGGACGCCCTCGGCTCCCCCGGCGCCGGCGCCCCCGACCTCCGCAGGCTGCTCGGCCGGAGCGCACCGGCCCCGTCGGACCGCACCACGCTGGACCGCACGCTCTACGCCCAGCCCGCCACCTTCGCCCTGGAGTACGCCCTCGGCGTGCTGTGGCAGTCGTGGGGGGTGCGGCCCGACGCGCTCATCGGATACAGCATCGGCGAGTACGCGGCGGCCTGTCTGGCCGGGGTGCTGTCACTCGACGACGCCCTGCTGCTCGTCGCCCGCAGGGCCCGTCTTATCGAGGAGCTGCCCGGCGGCGCCATGCTCGCCGTGCCGCTGCCCGAGGAGCAGGTGCGCGCGCTGCTCGGCGAGGGCCTGTCGCTGGCCGCCGTCAACGGGGCGCGGCTGTGCGTCGTGGCCGGCGAGGACGAGGCCATCGGCGCCCTGGCCGACCGGCTCGGCCGGGAGGACGTCGCCGTCCGCAGGCTGCGCACCACCCACGCCTTCCACTCGCACATGATGGATCCGATCGTCGACCGCTTCACGGAGCTGGTCGCGGGCATCACGCTCCACGCGCCGCGCATTCCGTACGTCTCGAACGTCACCGGCGACTGGATCACCCCGGAGCAGGCCACCGACCCCGCGTTCTGGGGCCGCCACCTGCGCCTCCCGGTGCGCTTCGGAGACGGCGCGGGCCGGCTGTGGAGCGACCCGAACCGGCTGTTCCTCGAGATCGGCCCCGGCCAGTCGCTCAGCAGCCTGGCCCTGCAGGCCCGGCCGGCGCCCACCGATCACGCCGCCGCGCCGCATGCGGGCGCGTACGCCTCGCTCCCCGGCGAGTACGACCGGCAGAGCGAAGCGGGCTTCCTGCTCACCACCGCCGGAAAGCTCTGGGCGTCCGGCGTGGACCTGGACTTCGCGGCGGTACGCGGTGCCGACCCCGGCCGGGTGTCGCTGCCCACATACCCCTTCGAGCGGCGCAGGCACTGGATCGAGCCGTCGACCGCCGGACGCCGGGCGCCTGCGGCCTCGCTGGCGAAGAAGGCCGACATCGCCGACTGGTTCACCGTGCCGGTGTGGGAACCGCTCGCCCCGCACCCGCGACAGCCCGGCACCGACCCGGACGGGCGGACGGCCGACTGGCTGCTCTTCCTCGACGACCAGGGCGTGGGAACGGCGCTCGCCGAGCGGCTCACCGCGGCCGGCCACCGCGTGACCGGGGTCCGGCCCGGTGCGGCCTGGCGGCGCGACGCCGAGGGAACGTACGAGATCGCGCCCGGCAGCGAGGACGATCACCAGCGGCTCATCGCGGATCTCGAGGAACACGGCCGGTTCCCCGCGCACATCGTCCACCTGTGGACGGTCGGGCCGCGCCACGCCCTCGACGACACGCTGGAGCGGGGCTTCTCCAGCCTGCTGCGGCTCAACCGCGCCGTCGTGGGTCACGGCGGGGGCACGCCCCTGGACATCGCCGTTGTCTCCAGCGACGCCCACGCCGTCCTCGGCGCCGAGGACCTGGCGCCGGAGAAGGCCACCACCGTCGGCCCCTGCCTGGTGCTGCCGCTGGAGCAGCCGGACACCGACTGTCGCGGAATCGACATCACCCTCCCCGGCGGCGCGCCCCGGCCGGACGACGTGGACGGCCTCCTCGCCGAACTGCTGCGCCCGTCCGGCGAACCGCTCACCGCACTACGCGGGCGGCGTCGCTGGACCCGGAGCCACCGTCCGGTCCGGCTGACCGCCGACAGCGGCGCCGCTGCGGGCGCAGCGGCCCGGCCCGGCGACGGCGCCTGGCTGATCACCGGCGGATTCGGCGGCATGGGTCTGGCACTCGCCCGGCATCTCGCCGAGCGCGGCGGTTCCCGGCTCGTCCTCGTCGGGCGCAGCCCGCTGCCGCCGCGCGACCAGTGGGAGCGCCTTACCGACGGGCACCCGGCCGCCGCCCGCGTCCGGGCCGTCCAGGAGCTGGAGTCGCTCGGGGCGGAAGTCCTGGCGGTCGCCGCGGACGTCACCGACGAGGCCCGGATGCGCGAGGCGGCCGACGAGGCGGTACGCCGCTTCGGGGCGGTGCGCGGGATCGTGCACGCCGCCGGTGTGCCGGCCGCGGGCCTGGCGCAGCTCAAGGACGTGGACGCGGCGCTGCGCGTCCTCGCCCCCAAGGTGCACGGCGCCCTCGTCGTCGACGCCCTCGCCCGCTCCCTGAACGTCGAGTTCACCGTGCTGTGCTCCTCCACCCTCGCGCTGACCGGCGGCTTCGGACAGGTCGACTACGTCGCCGCCAACGCCTTCCTCGACGCGCTGGCCCAGCACAACGACATCGCCGGCGGGCCCCGGACCGTCTCCGTCAACTGGGACGGCTGGCAGGACGTCGGCATGGCGGCCCGCATGATCGGGGCGCCGGCCGGACGCACCGGGCCGGTCGGCCACCCGCTCCTGGACACGTGTCTGAGCGACGACGAGCACCGGGCCGTCTACGAGGTCTCGCTCACCGTCACCGGCTCCTGGCTGATCGACGAGCACCGCATGGAGGGCAGCGCCGTCGTGCCGGGGACCGGGCACCTGGAGCTCGTCCGCGCCGCCTACGCGCACCAGTGCGGCGGTCCGGAGGCCGAACTCCGCAACGTCACCTTCCTGTCCCCGGTCGTCATCGGCGAGGACCAGCGCCGGGAGTTGCGGGTCATCCTGGACAAGGACGGCTCGGCGATGCGCTTCTCCGTAGTGAGCCGCCCGGAGAGCGGCGCGCGGCGCTCCGGCGACGGAGCCGACGAGGGCTGGCACGTGCATGTGACCGGCGAGGTCGGTCCGCTCCCGGACCCGGCGCCCGTGCCCGTACGCCATGACCTGGACGCCCTGATCTCCGCCGCAGGTATGCGGGATCTGGGGGCCGTCCGGCACAGCGGCCCCATGGGGTTCGGCCCGCGCTCGCACTGTCTGCGCCGGGTCCATCTCGGCGAGCGGGAGGCGCTCGCGGAGCTGGAGCTGCCGGCCGAGTTCGAAGGCGATCTGGAGCACATCGCCCTGCACCCCTCCCTGCTCGACCTGGCCGCCGGGTTCCACGGCATGAACCTCGCCAAGGAGTTCCGCATCCCGCTGTCGTACGGCCGGCTGACGCTGCTCGCGCCGCTGCCGCGGCGGATCTTCAGTCACCACCGGTTCCACGAGCGCGACGAAGCCGGCAAGGAGACCCTGACCTCGGACTTCACGCTCCTGGACGAGAGCGGCCGGGAAGTGGCCAGGATCGAGAACTTCATCCTGAAGAAGGTCGCCGACCTCAAGTCGCGGCTGGGCGCGCTCCGGGACGGCACCTCCGCCGAGGTGGCCCCGTACCGCTTCTCCTCCCCGGCGCGCCCGGCTCGGACGGCCGGCGAGGCGAGCGGCCTGCACGAGCACCTCGCGCAGGGCATCCGGCCGCACGAAGGCGTGGAGGCCCTCCTGAGGGTGATCGCCGCGGACCTGGGACCGAGGGTGGTCGTCGTCGCCAAGGACCTCGACGCGGTGATCGCGGACATCGCCGAGGGCCGCGCCCGCGCGGACGAGACGGCCGGCTCCGACACCGCCGAAGGCCCCGCCGGCCAGGCCGGCGCGGCCGGCCCGGGGCAGCACGAGCGGCCCCGGCTCACCACCGCCTACCAGGCCCCCGGCAACCCGGTCGAACAACGGCTGGCCGCCCTCTGGGCGGACCTGCTCGGGCTGCGTGAGGTCGGCGTCCACGACGACTTCTTCGAACTCGGGGGCCACTCGCTGCTCGGCGTGCAGCTCGTCGCGCGGATCAGGCGCCGGTTCGGCGTGGACCTCCCGCTCAGCGCCCTCTTCGAGGCGCTGACCGTGGCCGCACTGGCCGACGTGCTGCGGCCCCGACTCACCGAGAACCAGACAGTCCAGGCCCGCTGAGGCCGAACGAACAGGAGTGGAGCAGATGACGAAGAACATACGGACGGTCGGCGTCGTGGGCGCCGGAGTGATGGGCACGGGCCTCGCCCAGTCCCTGGCGCAGAGCGGCCACGACGTGATCCTCGTCGACCGCACCGAGGAGATCCTCGAACGCGCCGAGGGCGAGATCCACAAAGGCCTGCGCTTCGGGCGGCTGCTCGGCGCGCAGGGGCAGACCGATGACCGGCACGTGATCGCCAAGCGCATCGCGTACACCACCACGTACGAAGGCTTCGACGCCGCCGACTTCGTGATCGAGAACGTCACCGAGGACTGGGAGATCAAGCGCGGCGTCTACGAACGCATCGACGCCCTCTGCCGGCCGGACTGTGTCTTCGCCGCCAACACCTCGGTCATCCCGATTACCCGCATCGGCGCCGCGACCGGCCGCCCGGACCGCGTTCTCGGCATGCACTTCATGAACCCGGTGCCCATGAAGCCCATGGTGGAGGTGATCCGCGGTCACCACACCTCCGAGCAGACGCTCGACACCGCACGCCGACTGCTCACCCAGATGGGCAAGGAATGCGTGGTCGTCGAGGACTCCCCCGGCTTCGTCTCCAACCGGGTGCTCATGCTCACCGTCAACGAGGCGGTCTACCTCGTCCACGAAGGCGTCGCCACCGCGGAGGAGGTAGACCGCATCTTCAAGAGCTGCTTCGGACACAAGATGGGCCCGCTGGAGACCGCCGACCTGATCGGCCTCGACACCATCCTGCAGTCCGTCGAGGGCCTCTACACCGCCTTCAGCGACAGCAAGTACCGACCCTGCCCGCTGCTGATCCGCATGGTGGACGCCGGACTGCTGGGCCGCAAGAGCGGCCGGGGCTTCTTCGACTACACCACCGCGCTGTCCTCCTGACCGCTCACGAGAAACGGACTCCCACATGACCACACAGCACGTCACCACGGACCACAAGCCGGCGATCCACGGCTTCCTCGCTCAGTTCTTCGGCGAGCACCGGCTCGACGACGACGACGACATCTTCGCGACCGGATTCGTCAACTCCCTCTTCATCATGCAGCTGGTCCTCTTCGTCGAGGGCGAGTTCGGCTTCACCGTCGAGGACGAGGACCTGGAGATGGCGAACTTCAACACCGTGGCCGCCATCGACTCCTTCATCGCTCGCAAGCGCTCCGCCGCCGCGGGGAGCTGACCGCCCACCCGGTACGGAGACGACCACCATGGCCACACGAGTACATCTCACACCCCGACAGGCCGAGGCCCGCACGTCGTACGAGGCCTTCGCCCACGAGCACATCGCCCCCTACGCGGACGCCTGGGACCGGGACGCGGCGCTGCCGGCGGAGTTCTTCGCCACCATCGGCGGCGCCGGACTCCTGGCAGGCGCCGTGCCCGCCGAGTACGGCGGCGCGGCGCTGGACCCGATCGAGTTCGGACTGCTCAACGAGGAGACCGGACGCGCCTGCTCCTCGGTCCGCAGCCTGCTGACCGTCCACGGCATGGCCTGCCAGGCCATCGCCCGCTGGGGCTCGGCACGGCAGCGCGAACTCTGGCTGCCCCGCCTGGCGACCGGCGACGCGATCGGCGCCTTCGCGCTCACCGAGCCCACCGCGGGCAGCGATGTGCAGGCACTGGCGACCACGGCCCGCCGCGTCGAGAGCGGCTTCGTCCTCGACGGGGCGAAGCGGTGGATCACCTTCGGGCAACGTGCGGACGTCTTCCTGCTGTTCGCCCGCCTCGACGGCCGGCCGACCGCGTTCCTGGTGGAGCGGGACTCCCCGGGGCTCGGCATCACTCCCGTGCGCGGCATCCTCGGCACCCGCGCCTCCATGCTCGCCGAACTCGAACTCCGGGACTGCCGGGTCGGCGACGACGCCCTGCTGGGCCGGGCCGGGTTCGGCCTGAACGCCGTCGCCGCCGGCGCCCTGGAACTGGGTCGGTACAGCGTCGCCTGGGGGTGCGTGGGCCTGGCCCAGGCCTGCCTGGACGCCTCGCTCGCCTACGCCGACCAGCGTGAGCAGTTCGGCGTACGGCTGCGCGAGCACCAGCTCGTCCAGCGGATGCTCGCCGACATGGCCACCCACACCAGCGCCGCTCGGCTGCTGTGCCAGCAGGCGGGCTGGCTGCGCCAGGACGGCGACCAGCAGAGCCTGCACGCCACCTGGCTCGCCAAGTACTTCTCCGCGACCACGGCCTTCCGCAGCGCCTCCGACGCCGTGCAGGTCCACGGGGCGCACGGCTGCAGCGACGAGTACCCCGTCCAGCGTTATCTGCGGGACGCGAAGGTCATGGAGATCATTGAAGGCAGCACCCAGCTCCAGCAGACGACCATCGCCGCCACCGCCTACCACGGCCCCGCCGTCCCCCGCACGGGGAGCGCGACGGCTTCCGACACCCCGGCGGACGCCGGACGAAAGGTAACCGCATGACCGGCGACACCAGCGCACAGCGCCTCACGAAGACCGTGAAGTGCGTGGTGTGGGACCTCGACAACACTGTCTGGGACGGAGTGCTCCTGGAGGACGGCGACGGACGCCCGTTGCGCCCCGGCATCCGGGAAGCCATCGAGGAGCTCGACCGGCGGGGCATCCTGCAGTCCATAGCCAGCCGCAACGACCACGAGGCCGCGGCCGCCGAGCTCGAACGCCACGGGCTGCTCGACCACTTCCTCTATCCGCAGATCGGCTGGCACGCCAAGTCTGCCTCCGTGCGGGCCATCGCCAGCTCCCTCAACCTGGGCCTGGACGCCTTCGCCTTCGTCGACGACGACTCCTTCGAGCGGGCCGAGGTCGCGCACGAGATCCCCGAGGTCCTGTGCGTCGACGCCGCCGACGCGGCGGACCTGCCAGCCCGGGCGGAGTTCACCCCCCGGTTCGTCACCGACGACTCCGCCCGCCGCCGAGCCATGTACCGCGCCGACCAGGTACGCGCCGAGGTCGAGCGGGAGCACACCGGTCCCCAGGAGGACTTCCTCGCCACCCTGGGCATGACCTTCACGATCGCGCGCGCCGCCGAGGAGGACCTGCAGCGCGCCGAGGAACTCACCCTGCGCACCAACCAGCTCAACACCACCGGGTACACCTACTCCTACGAGGAGCTGGACGCCTTCCGCAGGTCGCCCGATCACGAGCTGCTCGTCGCCCGCCTCGAGGACCGGCACGGGCCCTACGGCACCATCGGCCTGGTCCTGCTGGAGCGTGGCCGCGACGCCTGGCGGATCAAGCTGCTCCTGATGTCCTGCCGGGTGATGTCCCGCGGCGTGGGCGGCGTGCTCATCACCTATCTGCGCCGGCGCGCCAAGGAGGCGGGCGCCCGGCTGCTCGCCGAGTTCCTGCCCAACGGCCGCAACCGCATGATGTTCGTGACGTACAAGTTCTCCGGTTTCCGGGAGATCGGCCGCGACGGCGACCTCGTCTCCCTGGAAGCTGACGTGGCGGACGTGCCGGAATTCCCGGGCTACCTGAAGGTCGCCGTGCCCGCCACCGTGGAGGGGGCGCCGTGACCGCGGCGGCGTACGGCGGCTGGCTGGTGTGCCCCCGGCCGCGACCGGATGCCCGGCTGCGTCTGCTCTGCTTCGCCTACGCCGGAGGCGGCAGCGCGGTCTTCGCCGACTGGGCCGCAGGGCTGCCGGACGACGTGGAGGTGAGCGCCGTCCGGCTGCCCGGCCGGGAGTCCCGGATCCTGCAGCGGCCCTACGACGATCTCGGCGACCTGCTGCCGGACCTGGGGGAGGCGATCTCGGACCACTTCCGCGAGCGGCCGTTCGTCATGTTCGGCCACAGCATGGGCGCCCTCATCGCGTTCGCGTACACCCGCTGGCTGCGCGACGCGGGGCGACGCGGCCCCGAGCACCTGGTGGTCTCCGGACGCCGCGCACCGCAGTTGCGCCACAACCGTCCTGTCATCCACGACCTTCCCGACGAGGCGTTCCTGGAGCAGCTCAGGGCGCTGGGCGGCACACCGGAGGAACTCCTCACCAACCCCCGGGTGATGCGCCTGGTCATGCCGGGGCTGAGGGCCGACTTCCAGCTCAACGACTCCTACCGGTACGAGCCGGCGCCCGTCCTCGACTGTCCGGTGACGGCCTTCGGCGGGCGAGCGGACCGGCACGTCGACATGGCGGGGCTGGCGGCGTGGGCGGCGCAGACCTCGGGACCGTTCCGACTGCGGATGATGGAAGGCGGGCACTTCTTCCTGCACTCCGCCAGGGAAGCCCTGCTGCTCGAACTGGGCACGGTGCTGCGCCGCACCCTGGGCAGCGCCGTCGCATGACGGAGCCGCAGGGGGAGTGGCGCCCGGCGCCCGCCCGGGTGCCGCCGGACGGGGACGGTGTGCACGTGTGGCGGCTGCACCTTGACGTGTCCCCGGACCGGCTGCGGCAGCTGGCCCCCCTGCTGGGCACGGACGAGACGGCACGGGCCCGCCGGTGCGCCCTGCCCCGGGAACGCGACCGGTTCGTCGCCGCCCGGGGCGCCGTACGCGCCGTGCTGTCGCGCTACACGGGGGTACCGGCCGAGCGCCTGACCTTCGACAGGTCCCGGCGTGGCCGCCCCCGTCTCAGCGGCGAGGCGGCCGAGGCGGGCGAGGGGCTCGACTTCAACCTCTCCCACTCGGGCGGCGCCGCACTGATCGCGGTCGCCCGGGGCGCCCGCGTGGGCGTCGACGTCGAGGAGATCGACCCTGCCCTCGACCACCGGGCCATGGCGCGGCGCTTCCTGAACGCCACCGAGGGGGAAATCATCGAAGCGCTGCCCGGGGATGCGGGGCGCCGGATGTTCTTCTCGCGGTGGACCCGCCGGGAGGCGTACGCGAAAATGACGGACGGTGCAATTCCCCGCACCCTCACCGTAGTTGCGCCGCACGTCCTATGGGACCTCGCCGTGGGTCCCGATGCGTGCGCCGCATTGATGACGGCTCGACCGGTGGGTACGCCCCAGTGCTGGACCTGGGACGCGTTCACCGACCGGGCCTAGTAAGCGAACGACAGCAGAAAGCGGATCACGATGCCTCACGTCACCACACTCTGGTGGTTCTTCACCGCCTCGCTCGTCCTGCTCCTGGTGCCCGGGCCCTCGGTCCTCTACGTGACGGGCCGGACCCTCGACCAGGGCTCCCGGGCCGGGCTGCTGTCCACCGTCGGCCTGGCCTGCGGCGACCTCGTGCAGGTGCTCGCCGCCGTCGTGGGTCTCTCGGCCCTGGTGGCCTCCTCCGAGCTCGCCTTCGAAGTGGTCAAGTACGTGGGCGCGGCCTATCTGCTGTGGCTCGGCGTCCAGCGACTGCGCACCCCCGCCGTCGCCCCGCTGCCCGAGGACGAGGAGAAGACCCGCGCCGGGGGAGGCCGCGTCCTCCTCGAAGGGCTGATCGTCAACGCCCTCAACCCCAAGAGCACTCTGTTCTTCCTCGCCTTCTTCCCCGCCTTCGTCGACAGCGAGCGCGGGCCGGTCTGGTCCCAGACCCTCGTGCTCGGGCTGATCTTCGTGGTGGTCGGCATGGCGACGAACGCCGCCTGGGGCCTGGTGAGCCTCCTGATCCGCGGCCGCGCCCAGCAGAGCAAGGGCTTCTTGCAGGTGCAGAGGTACGTCGGCGGCGGAGTCTTCCTCGCGCTCGCCGGCGCCGTGCTCGCCACCGGCAGCGCCGACGCCTGATCACACCGCCCCGCCCGCCAGCAAGCAGAGAGCGAGTCATGAACGCCATGCCGAGCCCGGCCCCGCGCCGAGCGACGACGCAGGACATGAAGGCGGAGCCCTCGGTGTCCACCGCATCCGCCGCCTCTTCGACGGCGCCCGCCGTGGACGGGAGACTCTCCGCCAACGAGAACCCCTTCCCGCCGCTTCCCGGCGTGCTGGAGAGCGCGGTGGCCGCCGCGGCGAGCCTCAATCGCTACCCGGACATGGCCTGCCACCGCCTGACGGAGGAACTCGCCGGATCTCTCGGCGTGCCGGCGGAGCACATTGCCACCGGCACCGGCTCGGTGGGCGTGACCCAACAGCTCCTGCAGGCCACCACGGGTCCGGGGTCCGAAGTGCTCTTCGCCTGGCGCTCGTTCGAGGCGTATCCGCAGCTCACGGAGACCGTAGGCGCACGATCGGTGCGGGTGCCCCTCGTGAAGGGCGACGTGCATGACCTCACCGCGATGCTGGACGCCATCACCGACCGCACCCGCACGATCTTCATCTGCAACCCCAACAACCCCACCGGCACGGTGGTCCGCCGGGCGGAGCTGAACCACTTCCTCGACCGGTGCCCACCCGAGACGCTGGTGGTGCTGGACGAGGCGTACCGCGAGTTCGTCCACGACGACGAGGTACCCGACGGCATCGAGCTGTACCGGGACCGCCCTAACGTCTGCGTCCTGCGCACCTTCTCCAAGGCGTACGGCCTTGCGGGGCTGCGGGTCGGCTACGCAGTGGCCCATGAACCGGTGGCCGCCGCCCTGCGGAGGACGGCGGTGCCCTTCGGGGTCACGCAGTTCGCCCAGGACGCGGCGGTGGAGTCACTGCGCCGCGCGGACGAGATGCGCGAGCGCGTCGGACACCTCGTCGCCGAACGCGCCCGCGTGCACGCCGCGCTCACCGAGCAGGGCTGGGGCGTCCCTGAGTCACACGCCAATTTCCTCTGGCTCCGGTCCGGTCGGCACACCGCCGAACTTGCCGCGGCTTGTGAGCGGGAGGGCATCCACGTCCGTGCCTTCCCCGACGAGGGCGTCCGCGTGAGCATCGGTACCCCCGCCACGAACGACGCCTTCCTCCACGCCGCCGAATCGCACCGTAAGCTTCTGCGCAACCGGCCCGCCTGACCCCGAGCCGCACGAGCGCCCGGCCCTGCAACGGAGAACGTCTGGCGACGCGAGGCGTGCGGCCTCGGAGTCCTGCCAGATCAAGGTGCCGTTCAGCGTTGACCTTCGCCCACTTCTCGGTCCGCTCGGCCCACTTCGGACAGCCCTCGCGGCGGCGGGGCGCGCGGCGCGGCGCTCATCGGCGCCAGCTCGCCGACGATGTGGACAGCGTCTTCGCGTTCGGCAACGAGGTTCTGCCGGGCGTGGACGTCACCCAGGAGCTGATCGGCCTCCTCATGCGCCCGCTCGCGGATCCGCCCCGCCTTCGAGAGGGCGCCAGCCGCTCTCCGCTCGCATGGAACATGCGCTCGGTGCCGTTGAGCCGACGCATGGATCGAGCAGATCGTCGATCTCGGCGCACAGTGGGGCCAATACGAGTATGTCATTGAGCGGGCTGAGCATGTCCGCGAGGTCCTGACGGGCTGTCGCTCAGGCAGTCCGGGGCTCACACGCGAAGAAGAGCCCGCACCGAGTACGCGAATGGCGAGCCTGCCGAGGCCAAGTACGCGGCGAAGGCCCGGGAACTTGGGGTGTCGGTTCGCACCGGCAAGCAGTGGGTCGCTGATCTCCGGCGTCATGGTGAAGCCGGGCTTGTCCCGAAGCGCGGCCAGCCCAGGCCGACGCAGCCGCCGGGCGACGAGCGGTGGGCGGAGACGGCTCTGGAGGTGATGGCCGAGCACACCGACCAGTCGCGACCCTCGCGGACGCTGGTGATTGAGCGGACGGGGCCCGGGTGATCGCGCGGTTCGGGCCAGGGGAGGTGCCGCAGCCGAGTCGGGCGACGTTTCGGATCCTGGAAGACCTGGAGCGGAGGCATCCGGGGGGAGCGCCATGCTAGCCCCCGCCCGGGGCGCGGCCGACCTGAGCGACCCGGCTATCGGTCGAGGGCGGTGATCCCGGCTTCGAGGGCCTTTTGCGTGCCCAGTGCGATGCTGCCGGGTGCGCCGATGCGGGCCAGGGCGTCCCACTGCGCGGGGGTGACCATCGCGTGGACATGGGTGTCCTCCAGCGGGCCGACGGAGCCGTCGGGACGCTGGCCGAACTCGGTGGTGCGCCCGGTCCACAGCTCGGTGAGCTGTTCGAGCGTGCGCCGGTGCCATTCCTCGGGCAGGGGACCGTACTGTTCGGCGGCTGCCTGGGCGATCACGTGTGCGGCGGCGCCGGAGGGCAGGGCACCCAGTTCGCGGACGATGAGGGCGAGGCGCTTGGCGAGGCCGTCGAGGGTGGCCGCGTACGCGCCGCTGCCGCTGCACAGCGCCTCGTGCACCTCCCGGTGCATCTCGTCGCTGATGCTCTCGGCCGCGACCTCCTCGACGGGCCGCTGCTGGATCTCGGCCGTGCGGCGCAGGCGCCTGGCGCTCTGGCCGGTCAGGCGGACGGTCACGGTCAGCTCGGCGTGCTCGCCCGCGGCGTCGTCGGCGGGGCGTGGTGCGGGGGTGTCCATGGGCGCTGACCGTAGTACCCGGCCGCCCGCGAGCACAGCGCCTTCGACCCGTGCAGCGGGCTCGACGTGCTCGGTGGTCACTGTCACTGCGCCGGGATCGGGCACGCTGGGTGGGGCGGTGGTCTCCGGCTGGGGGCTTGGGAGGAGTCGGTCGAGCCAGGCGCGGGCGGCCCGTGCGGCGCGGCGGATCACCTGCTCGTCGGCTCCGACGCGGGTGTGTACCCCGATGGTCCGGTTGATGCGGGCGTTGACGTCGCGGTGTGTGGCGCCGGTGGCCGCGACGAGCTGGCTCACCATCGCGGTCAGCCGCATGCGCGGCTCGGGCCCGGTGTCGATCTCATCGTCCCAGACCGCGTCCGGCTCCTGGTCGGTCTCCGATTCGAACGCCGCGCATCGGCCGCAGTAGTCGAGGATGCGGTCGACTTCGGCCTTGCCGCAGGCTACGCACCCGTAGCTGTCGCAGGTCGCGCACAGGCTGGAGGCGCTGTCGGCGTCGCGGCCCCAGGCGCGTTCCTGGGAGACGCACTGACCGGTGCACGGCCGTGGGACATAGCGCGCCACGGCCGGGGCCGGCTGCAGCTGCTCGCCCTGTTCGTCGCGCGCGGCCACCTCCGCTGCCCGGTGGCGGACCACTCGGCGTTCGCCCGGGCGCGGGCTTCCTGGCACGCGGCCCATTCCGGCGGCGTGAGGTGGCTGGCGCACGCCACCACGGGGGCGGGGAGATCGTCGTAGCGGGGCCACTCGGCGGCCTCGCGTCGGCATAGGCGCCGCGTCGACTTGGCCCGGCGGGTACACGTCGGCATCCCGCACCTCCCGTCTGATCACGCGGCCGGGCACCAGCGCGGTGTCCAGCGGTTCCTTTGCCTGCGGCAGCATAGAAACCGGGCCTGACAACTCCTTCCGGAATCAGGAAAGTTCGCTGGCCTGATTGCAGCGACCGGGTGCACCGCCCAAGGGGCGGGGAGGGAAGAACCGGCAGCGCGCAGGTCCGAGGCGCCGCCTTGTACGGCCTGTCCTGAATTCGGCCGGAACCGGCTACCGAACGTATGACTGTATTGACGGTTGGTCATCAGCTGGTCCAGCCTCTGGGGCTGCGGTACATGAAGCCGCGCTTCCCAGAGAGGAACCCCTTGGCCATGGAGCCGACAAAGGAGCAGCAGGCTGCCCGTGAGGTGTTCGCCTCCGGCCGGGACCTGGCCCTGGTCGCAGGCGCCGGGACGGGCAAGACGTCCACGCTGATCCTGATGGGCGCCGCGACCCGCAAACGCGGGCTGTACGTGGCGTTCAACCGGGCGATCGCCGATGACGCCCGCGGACGGTTCGGGCCGAATGTGGAGTGCCGTACCGCGCACTCCCTGGCCTTCCGTGCCGTCGGCCACCACTACCGTGAGCGTCTGGACGCCTCGGCGAGGATCCCCGCCAAGCACACCGCCCGCCTGCTCGGCATCACCCGTGACCTTGACGTGGGCTCCCGCCAGATCAAGGTCACTCACGCCGCGCGCCTGGTGATGGGCATGGTCCGCAAGTTCTGCTACACCACCGACCGGCAGGTCATGGCCCGCCACATGGAGCCGGTCAACGGCCTCGACGGCCCCGGCCAGGACTATCTCGCCCGCACCCTGCTGCCCTACGCGCACTGTGCGTGGCAGGACATCTGCTCGCCCGCGGGCCGACTGCGGTTCGAGCACGACCACTACATGAAGCTGTGGGCGATGACCTCCCCGCAGCTCGGGGCAGACTTCGTCCTGCTGGACGAGGCCCAGGACACCAACCCCGTCCTGGAGGAGGTCTTCCTCGCCCAGGACGCGCAGCGGGTGTGCGTCGGGGACCCGGCCCAGCAGATCTACGGCTGGCGCAACGCGCGCGATGTGATGACCGGCTTCCCGGCCGAGCAGCTGCGCCTGACCCAGTCCTTCCGCTTCGGCCCGGCCATCGCCGAGGTGGCCAACCGGTGGCTGGGGCACGCCGAGTCGGAGATGCAGCTGACCGGCCACGGCCCTGGCTCCCGCGTGGGTGAGGCGGCGCAGCCCGAGGCGGTGCTGTGCCGGGGCAACGTGGACGCGATGAGCGAAGTCCTGTCCTACCTGGAGCTCGGCATCCCGGTGGCGCTGACCGGCGGGGGCAGCGCGCTGCAGCGCATCGCCAAGGCCGCACTCGAGCTCAAAGCCGGGCAGCGCACCAGCCACCCGGAGCTGTTCTTGTTCTCCTCCTGGGGCGAGGTGCAGGAGTACGCCGAGCAGGACAAGGCCGGCCAGGACCTCAAAGCGATCGTGCAGCTGGTCGACACCTACGGCCCCGACCAGATCATCGCCGCGGTGGACCGCCTCTCCCCGGAGGAGAAGGCGCAGGTCACCGTCTCCACCGCGCACAAGGCCAAGGGGCGGGAGTGGCCATCGGTACGCATCGGCAAGGGCTTCATGGCCCCGTCGGTGGACGACCTGGGTCTGCAGCGCGCGCTGAACGCGAGCGAGGCCCGCCTGATCTACGTCGCGGTCACCCGCGCCCGCCACCAGTTGGACACCGAGGGCATCGCCTGGATCGACGCGTACGAAAAGACCATGGCCGACGCCGGCCGGGACGGCACGGTGGCCGGCCGGCCGATGATCGAGCTCAGTCTGACCGGGCAGCTGAAGTACGACTCCTCACCGATCTCGCAGTTCATGGCCGCCCACCTCCCGTACAGCCAGAACCTGGTGGGCGACTATCAGGCGCGCATCGTCGGCCTTCCTCACCCGGTGCAGCCGATCGACGTTCAGTACCCGAACTGGCCGGCCCTCGGGCACGCCATCGACTACCGCCTCCGCCTCAGCCTCGGCGGGCGGCTCGGACCGGCCGTCGTCGCCGGTGTCATGCTCCTTGACGAGACCGGACCGCTGCGCGGAGCACCGGCGCGAGGGGCCCGCAAGGCCCTGCACACGGCGGGCCGGGAACTGCTGGCCACCGTCGACACTTACCTCGCCGACCCCGACAGCCTAAACGAGAACATGCTCAGCCAGCTGTGCTTCGTTGCCGGCTTCTTCGAGGACATCGCCCGCACCGGCGAGATCCGCCGCTTCAGCATGCTCAGCACCGCCACCCCCGCCACGACCCTGGACGACCTCACCACGGCCGTCCCTGAGTACGTCGTCACCGACATCGACCAACAGACGCGGCTCGCCGAGGGCCCGTTCGCCGCCTTCCGGGCCCTACCGCAAAGGGCCCGCGTGTGCGGTCCGGTCTTCGCCGGCAGCGGCGACATCGGCGGCGCCGACGCCGACTACATCCTCGACGGCCTGCTGCTGGACTGCAAAGCCACCAAGGACCCCCGCCGCCTGGGCCGCGAGGAGATCTACCAGCTCGCCGGATACCTCCTGCTCGACTACGACGACCAGTTCGGCATCGACCAGGTCGGCCTGTACCTCTCCCGCCAGGGCGGCCTGATCACCTGGGACGCCGCCGGCTTCCTGCGCCGGCTCGGCGCGGGTGCGCCTCTGCCGCAACTGCGCGCACAGCTGCGCCGGCACCTGCACGAGGCAGCCCGCCGCTGAGATCCACGGCGGGCTGCTCCGGCACCCGGTCACGTGGGCGAGCCTGGTACCAGTTGAAAGGCTGGCTGGAGGCCGCTGATGGCGTCGGCCGTCCGGGTGTGGCGACGGGTGCTGGCCGCCCTGGGCTCTTGTGCGAAAGCGCAGGGCACAGGGGGGTCAGTTGTCGCGGCGCGGGGCGTGGTCGAAGAACCGGTTGTCGGTGTTGATGCGGATTTCTCGCACGCCGGGATAGGGGCGGGGGAGGGGGTCGTTGGTGGCGGCGATGATCTGGCAGGCGTAGCCGTCGGGAGAGGGGGCGTCGGCGATGTCGATGAGCGTGTCGATCAGGCGCAGGCCGGTGTCGTGGTCCAGGCCCTGTGCTCCGAGGCCGGCCAGCGGCGAGTCGATGACCATCAGCGGCGGCACCCGGACGCCGCGGTCGACGCGGCCGAGATCGCGCAGTGCCAGCAGCAGCGCGACGTTGGTCGCCACCTTGGGGCTGCCGGCGACCGAGCTCTCGGCGAAGGTCTTGTCGACTGTGTGCCGTTCCTTGACGCGGGTGGTGAAGTCGACGGGGTCGATGTGGGCGGTCTCGACGTCGGGGTTGATCTGCTTCAGCCGGGCAAGGAAGAACTCCGACCAGCGGCCGGTGACTTCCTTGCGGCGCACTTCGTGGGCGGTGACCGCGGCGTCCCGGGCGGCCTGCGCCGCGTCCATCTGTTCCTTGGCCGCCTGGATGACCTGCTCCTGGGCGCTGATGTAGTCGGCCGACTCCAGGCGCTCCTTGAGCTGGGCGACGTCGCGGCTCAGGCCGTGGGCCTCCTTCTCGGCCTGTTGCGCGGCCTTGCGGGCGGGCTGGAGATGGCCCTCGTCGTAGGCGTCGCGGGCAGCGAGCGCGGCCGCGGCCGCCGTATCCGCCTCGGCAGCCTGGACGACGGCGGCAGCCGACGCCTCCTGAAGGCCCCGCAGCCTGAACAGGAGCCGGTCCACCTTCGCACGGGCTGCGGCGATCTGCCGCTCGCGCCGGTCTTCCAAGCCGTCGTGTGGCTGACCGCATTGGCGGCACAGACCCGGCTCCCGGTCGGGGAGCGGCTGTCCGCAGCAGGTGCAGTCCTGCGGCGCGGGCGCCAGCAGGGCGGCGAGTTCACCTTCGGCGCGCGCGTGCTCGGCGATGGCGCCGTTCACCTTGGCCTGGGCGGCGACAGCCTGCTTCGCACTCTTCCTGCGCTGGGCTTCGGCCGCCTGGTGCAGGGCGACGAGCCGCCCGCGCTCCCCGACGGCGACCTCCAGCGCCGCATCGGCCTCCTGCCACCGCTGCGCCGCCGCGCGGTGCTCGCGCTGCTTCTGCTCGTACGCGGCGCGGACGCTGGCCGGATCGGCCAGAGCACCGCTGTCCCGCAGCTTCTTGAACGCCGCCAGAGCGGACCGCACCGCCCGGTACCGGGACGCTGCTTCCGAAGCGTTCTTCTCCAGCCCGGCAAGGTCCTCGTTCCACAGGCCCAGGAGCACCTCCAGGGCAAGGACCCTCGCCTCGTCCTTCCCTGCGCCGAGGAACTCCGAGGCGATCGTGTTCTGCCGCAGCGCCATGACGGTGCTGCAGAAGTCGTCCAGCCCGACACGCGTAGCCCCGCGGGCCGCTTGGGGCAGGCCGAGCAGTTCCTGGACGAAGGCGCCGGCGGTCATCTCCCCGGCCTTCGCGCTCGTGACCGGCAGCAGATGCTCGGTCTCGCCGGTGTCGCCGAGGTTCTTCAAGGACACCCGTGCCCGCGGGTTCGACCCGCTGCGGGTGGCCTGCCAGCGGGTTCCGGCAACCCGGAAGACCAGCCGGACCTGCCGGCAGCCGCGGACCTCCGGCATGACGGTTGCCGTAAGAAGGCCCAGCGGGTAGAGCAGCGCTTCCAGCGCGGTGGACTTTCCGGCCTTGGAGTGGCCCAAGAGGAAGGTCACCAGGCCCCTGAAGTAGCGGGCGTACCAGACGGCGCCCCGCTGGAACTCGAGCCGCTCGATCACAAACGACGGGCCCACTGGGCCTCCTTGGCATCAGATGTGTTGGTCCACACCGGAAACGACCCTCAGCCGTATGGGTGACGGCCCCGGAGCGCACCGGGCCGGCTCCCTGCCACGTGGCCATCGGCCACCGGGACGACTCAGCGGTGGTGCGGATCGCCTAGAAGTGGGGCTGGCCGGCCGGGACCGGCTGGATGGATCTCCAGGCTGTCATCGGCGTTGATGCCGCTGCTCCGTGCGCGCACCCGGGGGTGGCGGTACGCAAGGCCGCTGGCGCGGTGGGCGGGGCGTGTCACAGCAGCCCTGACAGCGGCAGGACACGCTCGGTGAGCTGTCCGCGTAGCCGTCCCCCAGCGGTGTCGGCTTCGGTGAGCCAGTCGGTGGCGACCAGCAGTTTGGTGTGCTCGCCAACCGGATCGGGGGTCAGGGCGGTGAACTCGGCGACCTGGTCCAGATGCAGCCCGCCGTCCTCGGAGCGGGCGTGGGCGGCGGTGTACAGGGCTAGGAGCCGGGCGGTGGCACCCAGTTTCTTCTTGCGGAGCTTCCGGTCGCCCACGACTTTCTGGGCCAAGCCGGAGATCCTCGCGCGGGTGGTCTTGCCGAAGCCGAACGGGCGGGGCCGCTCGGGCAGCAGGGTGGGGACTGTGATGGCGGTGGGGTCCTCGGACCGGGAAGCCATCACCTCGGCAACGGTGCCGGGCAGACGCAGCCACCCGTCCGCGACCAGCTGCTGAAGTACCCGCTCGGCATCGTCCTGGAGCCCGCCGGTGAGGTCCTGGCCCGTGATGTTCCCGGCGCCGGCGCGCGCGGCCCGCAGGGTGAGCATGAGCACCGCCAGGCGCCTTCGGCCTCCGGGCGAGGGGCGTGGGCGGCTGCGTAGTCCAGCACCGTGCGGGCGTGCACGGGACACGGGCGGGGCGGTGTCCAGGACACGGCAGTCGGGGGCGGCGGCCGCGCATCGCGCGCACATCTTCCCGATCCGCCACAGCCTTCCGGCACGGTCCGCGTACACCATCAGGACCACTGGGCCGCCGCACCGCACTCGCCGACGGGTTCGCCCCGCCCGAAGTGAGCTGGCCTTTGAAGCTCCGCCCCCTACTAGAAGATCTACCGTTGTGTGGCGTGTTCGCCGTTTTGCGGCCGCTGTGCCACAGGGCGCGCGACGATGAACTGTGATGCCGGGAAATGAGCCTGCTGAAGGAGGCAGTGGAAAGAATGGCGACCGGCGCTGACCACGTACACAGTGCGGCCACGGTCCGCCGTCGGCAGCGGGAGTTCGTGCCGCCGTCCGAGTTGTACCCGGTTGGGGCCAGGGTTGACACTGCCCTGGTGGACCAGCTGTTCTATGCGACGGTGGACGAATGCCCTGACCCCCGCTGCCGTCCGCTGCTCCTTGACCGCGTTGCCGACGATGTGTGGTCGACACGCAAACTGGTCGACTGGGCATGCTTCATCACGTCGGAGACGTACTGCGGGCTTCCCGCGGAGCTCGTGGACGAACAAGCGTCGGCGGATACCGTTTTCCGTCCCTCGGCCACCTTCCGCCGACTCGCCGCGGAGTACCACAACTCAAAGGCGATCAACGCCATTTACGACGCGTGCACAGCCGCACAGCTGCGGGAAGCGGCGGACACCGCCGTTGTGAGTGGGCGTTGGGGTGGCAGCGGGTGGGCGTCAGCGGGATCGTGACGTGGATGTCCTGGTAGTGGGTGTGGGGCGGGGGTTGTGGTTGCTGTCATGGGGTGACCAAGCGGATGTTGTGGTGTGGCTAGTGCCGCATCAGGCAACGTTCGCCCTGTCGACGACGGCGCGTAGGTGCCGGTCGTCGGCGTGGCGGTTTCGCCAGATGATGTAGCGGCGG
>NZ_JBHUYJ010000031.1:47033-73374 GCF_042668715.1 Streptomyces sp. NPDC057271 | reverse complement strand
CCCTTTTTTTCATGGACCTCGAGGACCTGCACGTGTTCGCCCATGTGATCATTCTGGCCGTCCAGTGCCGCCCGGAACAGCGACCGGGCGCCACGTCACGACGGGGCGAACGTTGCCTGATGCGGCACTAGCAAGCGTCCTGGTCCACCCGGTCCCGTCCGGTGGCGGGGTGCCGGGGCACCTGCGGCCGCGACCGCCGTCGCCCCGTCGTTCCCCGCCCCGCCGTTCCCCCGTCCCCCCCGTGCCGTCGTTCCCTGCCCCGTTCTCAGCCGCGGCCGGTTCGCGAGGGCTCGTCGCCGTTGGTGAACACGGACGGACGGTCCGCCACACGCGGCGACGGCACGGCCGGCGAGGTCGCGATCCGCGGCAGGGCGTGCGGCTGCTTCTCCGCCAGCCAGGCCACGAGGCCCTCCCGTACGGTGCACCGCACGGTCCAGAGGTCGTCCGCGTCCTTGGCGGTGACCACCACCCGTACCTGGATCGTGCTGGGCGTGGTGTCCGTGACCGCCAGGCTCCAGTCGCGGCCGTCCCAGGCACGGCAGTGCGCCAGAATCTCCTCGGTCCTCAGGCGCATCGCGTCGAGCGGCGCGGAGTGGTCGAGATGGAGGAGGACCGCCCCCGTCATCTGCGCCCCGCCGCGCGACCAGTTCTCGAAGGGCTTGCCGGTGAAGTACGAGACCGGCATGGTGATCCGGCGCTCGTCCCAGGTCCGTACCGTGAGGAACGTCAGCGTGACCTCCTCGACCACGCCCCACTCGCCGTCGACGACCACGGTGTCGCCGATCCGCACCATGTCGCCGAAGGCGATCTGGAAGCCGGCGAAGAGGTTGCCGAGGGTGGACTGGGCGGCCACGCCCGCGACGATCCCGATGATGCCGGCGGAGGCCAGCATCGAGGTCCCGACGGTGCTGAGAGCGGGGAAGGTCAGCAGCGCCGCGGCCACGGCGACCACGGCGACGACCGCCGTCACGATGCGCGTGATGAGCGTCACCTGGGTGCGCACCCTGCGGACCCGGGCCGGGTCGCGGGTGGCGGAGGCGTACCGGGCGAAGGTGGCCTCGACCACGGCCGAGGCGATGTGGACGATCAGCCACGCGCCGGAGCCGATGAGGATCAGGGACAGGATCTGGCCGATGCCCGCCGCGTGTTCCTCGACCGCCCTCCACCCCGTCTCGCGGTAGGTGCCGCGCAGGAGGGAGGCGAGCAGGACCGCCTGGAGCGGTGGCCGGCAGCGGCGCAGCAGCCCCCAGAGAGGGGTCTCGCGGTGATGGGCGTCGGCACGGCGCAGCAGCAGGTCGACGGCCCAGCCGACGAGCGCCGTGAGCAGGAGCGCCCCTCCGACGACGAGGAGCGGGCGCAGCGCGGTGTCCATGTGATCGAGGCCTCCGTGTCTCCGGCTCGGTGGGCCCGGCTGGCAGGATGGACCGCATGGACATCATGCTTTTCCACTCGGCCTACGGTCTGCGTCCGGCGGTGGAGTCCGCGGCCGAGCGGCTGCGGTCCGCCGGGCATCAGGTTCGGGTGCCCGACCTGTTCGGGGGCCAAACCGCCCAGACGGTGGAGGAGGGGATGGAGCTCCAGAAGTCGGTCGGCAAGGAGGAGCTGCTGAGGCGGGCCGTCCTCGCCGCCGCGCCCTACTCGGACCGCGGGCTCGTCTACGCCGGGTTCTCCTTCGGCGCCTCGGTCGCGCAGACCCTGGCCCTGGGGGACGAGAGGGCGCGCGGGCTGCTGCTGCTCCAGGGCACCTCGGACATCGCCGAGAGCGCGTCCGTCGACGACCTCCCCGTGCAGCTGCACATCGCCGACCCGGACCCGTTCGAGTCGCACGACTGGCTCACGTCCTGGTATCTGCGGATGGGGAAGGCGGGGGCGGACGTGGAGGTCTACCGCTACCCGGGCGCGGGGCACCTGTTCACCGATTCGGACCTGCCGGACTGGGACGAGGCGGCGGCCGAGCGGACCTGGGCGATCGCGCTGGCGTTCCTGGAGAGCCTCCAGGACGGCTGAGCACAGGCGCGGAAGGGCGCGGCGGGGGCTCTCCCGCCGCGCCCTTGCTCGTCAGGCGATGTGTCAGCCGGCGCGGTACGCCGTCCAGGAGTCGTTCATGCGCGTGACCTGACCAGCCGTGAACTGGTACATGCACGCGTCGTACGTGTAGTCCATGAAGTTGTGGATCGGGTCCACGCCGCTCTTCCTCGTGCAGCTGTCACGGCCGGTCGGGCACTCGTACGCCGGGCTCTTCTCGGCCGGGGTGTCGGCGACGTAGTCGCCGTTTCCGTTACAGCCGCCCTGGAAGGTGTGGTAGAGCCCCATCCAGTGACCGACCTCGTGGGTGGCGGTGTCGCCCTCGTCGTAGTTGGTCGCGGAGCCGCCCGGGAGCGACGCGTCGAGGACGACGACACCGTCCATGGACGGGTTGGACTTGTACGAGGACGGGAAGGTCGCCCAGCCGAGCAGACCGCCGCTGAGGTTGGCGGTGTAGAAGTTCAGCGCGCCGGCGCCGCCCTTGCGGAGAGTCTGCTTCATCTGCTTCTCGGCCGTGGAGCCGGACGCCAGGTTGTACCAGGACGCGTTGTCCGTGTAGTCCGTCCCGGCAAGGGTGAACTGGAAGTTGGTGTTCACGTTGCCGGTGCCCTGGCCGCCGAAGGCCGAGTTGAGCACCGCCATCTGGTTGTTGATGTCGGTGGCGCTCAGCTTGCCCGTCGTGCCGCTGTGGATGACGTGGAAGTAGACCGGGATGTTCACCACGGCGGCGGTGGAGTTCATGCCGCTCGCGCGGACCGACTCCAGTCTCTTCTTCAGGTCCGCGTCCATGGACTTGGCCTGGGCGGCGGAGATCTCGTTGGGCTCGTGGCCGTGGTTTTCGGCGCCGCGGGCCTTGCGGGCGCCGGAGAGGGTCTCCGCACCGTCCACGCACTCCTCGGCGGAGACGCCGGCGGCGGACGTGCTGGCGGCCGGGGCGGCCGACGGGGCGGAGAGGGGGGTCAGGGCCAGGGTTCCGGCCATGACCGCGGTGCCGAGCAGACGACGTGACATACGCGGCGATATACGAACAAGAGCACGCACAGGTGACTCCTCGCGGGGGGTTGTGGAGAGGTAGTTCCTCGCCACCGCGGGGAGATTACGGGTCCATGTCAGACGTTGTTGAGCATTGATCAAGCCCAATCATCCATGGGGCAAAGCGGGTTATCGGGAGGAAAACTTTTCGCCGGTTTCGGAGTTTGAGACGCGGACGTAACGAGCCGGGTAACGGCAGCGGGTGGTGTGTCCGGATTCGATCGCCCGAACTCACCACCCGCCGTGATGATGTGATCTTCCGTTAACAGGAGAGATCATGGCCGAAAATCGACCCTGCGGTCATCTCATCGCACCGGCTGGTACACGCGCTCGACGCGCTGCGTTCCGTTCCGCGTCCGGTACGAGCGCGCCCACGCGCTCGTCGCGTCCGCCTTCGTCCTGTCGGAGACCGTGTAGTAGTCCATCTGGGAGTGCTCGGCGGTGACGTCCAGGACGCCGTAGCCGTGGTTGTCCATGTCCACCCACTTCACATGGCGGTTGGCGGCCTTGATCGCCCCGGCGGCCACCAGGGAGAGCGTGCCCGGCGCCACGTGGAGCAGGTCGTCGATGTTGTCCGAGGTCACCGAGGTCACCACGAACTCGGTCGCCGCCGACTGCGACAGCGGGTAGGTCGCCGCCTTCACCGGCACGTCCGTGGCCCAGGCCATGTGGATGTCACCGGTCAGGAAGACGGTGTTCCGGACGGACCGCTGCGTCAGGTGCGCGAGCAGCTCCCTGCGGTCGTCCGTGTAGCCGTCCCACTGGTCGACGTTGATCGCGAGCCCCTCCTTCGGCAGGCCGAGCAGTTCGGCGAGCGGACCGAGGAGTCGGGCCGGCAGCGAGCCGAAGGCGACCGGCGAGATCATCACCGAGGTGCCGACCAGCTTCCAGGTGGCGTCCGAACTCGCGAGCCCCGACTTCAGCCAGTCGAGCTGCGCGCGGCCGGTGATCGTGCGCTCCGGGTCGTCGACCGAGCCGCTGCCGATCCTGGCCTGCTCGGAACGGAACGACCGCAGGTCGAGCAGGTGCAGATCGGCCAGCTTGCCGAAGCGCAGCCGCCGGTAGACCGTGCCCTCGGTCGAGGCGCGGACCGGCATCCACTCGAAGTACGCCTGCTTCGCGGCGGCGACCCGGGCCGTCCACTCGCCCTCGGCGCCCGGCGTGTGGTTCTCCGCGCCGCCCGCCCAGGCGTCGTTGGCGACCTCGTGGTCGTCCCAGATCGCGATCACGGGGTGGGCGGCGTGCAGCGCCTGGAGGTCGGCGTCCGTCTTGTACGTGGCGTGCCGGAGGCGGTAGTCGGCGAGCGAGACGATCTCGTGCTTCGGCTCGTGCTGCCGCACGGAGTACGCGGCGTCCGGATAGGAGCCGGCCGCGTACTCGTAGATGTAGTCGCCGAGATGGAGGATCGCGTCCAGGTCCGGGCGGGCCGCGAGATGGCGGTACGCGGAGAAGTGGCCGGCCTCCCAGTTGGCGCAGGAGACCACGCCGAACCGGACGCCCGGGGTGGCGGCGTCGGTCGTCGGAGTGGTGCGGGTGCGGCCCACGGGGGAGCCGGTGCCGCCCGCCGTGAAGCGGAACCAGTGGGCGGTCGCGGGGCGCAGGCCCCGGACGTCCACCTTCACCGTGTGGTCCGAGGCGGCCGTCGCGGTCGTGGTGCCGCGGGCCACGGTCCGGGCGAACTCCCGGTCCTCGGCGACCTCCCAGTCGACCGTGACGTCGGGGCCTCTGCCCGAGCCGGGTGCGGCGTCGGAGGTGGGGGTGACGCGCGTCCAGAGCAGGACGCCGTCGGGCAGCGGGTCGCCGGAGGCGACACCGTGCAGGAAGGCGGGAGCCTCGGAGTCCGCGAGCGCGGGGGAGGCGGCGCCCACCAGGACCGGCGTGGCGACGGCCGTGACGGCGGCGGCCTTCACGACGGTGCGGCGGGTGGGCGCGGAGGATATGTGTCGACTGGTCACGGGCAGTCAGATTACTGACCAGTATGCCGAACAGGCAGGCGAAATCCGGAAAGTTCGCGCACTCGTCGCCCCGCGGCCTTGATCCGTCGGACACCTCGAAGGCCGGCCGGCCGGACGGATCGGGAGTGTCCGGATGTCTCGGGACCCTCCGGACGGACGGCGGGTCCGCGGGAGCGAACTCCCGCGGACCCGTACCGTCGGCGCGCGGACCGGCCGTCGTCCGATGTCAGCCCTTGAGCGCCGGGGTGAGCGCCGCGTTGAACTCCTCCACCGTCAGCGGCGGGTTCTTGCTGCCCTCGACCGTCAGCGCCTTGCCGTCCATCTTCAGCGTCGGAGTGCCGGTGACCCCGCTCTTGTCGAAGGCGGCGGACATCTTCATCGCCCAGGCGTCGAAGGTGCCGTTCTCCACGTTCTTCTTGAACTCCGCGTTCCCCTTCAGCGCCGGGACCGAGTCCGCGACCTCCAGGAGGTAGGAGTCCTTGGCGAACTTGTCCTGGCTCTCTTCCGGGTGGAACTGCGCGGAGTACAGCGCCGCCTTGTACTTCATGAACGCCTCGGGGCTCACGTCCAGCGCCGCGCCCAGCGCGGAGAGTGCGTTCTTCGAGCCCTCGCCCTGGTCGGCGTTGTCGATGAAGGTGGCGCCGACGTACTTGAGCTTGTACTTGCCGGCCTCCACGTCCTTGTCGACGGTCGCGCCCACCTGCTGCTCGAACTGCGCGCACACCGGGCAGCGCGAGTCCTCGTAGATCTCCAGGGTCTTCTTGGCGGACGGCTTGCCGACGACGACCGTCGTGCCGTTCGTGCCCTCGGTGTTCTTGGGTGCGGTGACGTTCGACGCCTTGGCCGCCGCCTCCCAGTGGGACGGCTTGTTGGCCTGGACGACGGCGTAGCCGACACCACCGGCGACCGCCAGGACGGCGACGGCCGAGACGGCGACGGTCACCTGGCGGCGGACCTTGTCCTTCTTGGCCTGGCGTTCGCGCTCGACGCGCAGCCGCTCGCGGGCGGCAGCCTTGTTGGCCTGGCTGTTGCGTGCGCTCATGATCGTGATCTCCGTGAAAGTCGAAAGCCCGTGAGGGCGAAGGGTGGGGACTGCGAGGGCTCAGGCGAGGACGAAGCCCGGGCGCGGCGGTCCCCGCCGTCCGACGGAGTGCACGAGAGGACGGGTACGACGGGACCGGCGCGGCCGGTCCAGGGGGCGCCCGCCGCGCCCACGAGCCGTGCGCGGAGCACGGAAGAGCGCGACCACGAGCATCAGCGGGCGGAACGCGAAGGCGGCCACCGCGGAGAGCAGCCGGGCGAGCGCGCGCTCGCCGTGCCGCAGCCAGGCCGCCGCGAACAGGCCGACCGACACATGGGCGGCGAGCAGCAGCCACGGCAGGGCCGGGGCGGGGGAGTTCAGCAGGGCGGCCGCGGTCCCGCTCTCGGGGGCGGCGACGCCCGGCAGCGGGGTGCCGAGACCGTCGCCGCACAGCACGTCCACGCCCACCGAGCGCAGCGAACCGGCGACCGGGCCGCCGGACGGGCCGTAACAGACCGTCTGACCGGCGGTGAAGACCGTGTCGGCCGCCAGCTCCAGGGGGACGAGCAGCCCGGCTATCGGCCAGAAGCGTCGCTCCCGGCCGGCCAGGGCGTACGCGACGGCGAAGACGCCGACCGCGAGCAGCCCCACGGTCAGGAGGGGCAGCGGCACCTGGGACAGCAGCACGTGCGAGCCGGCGGACAGCGTCACGACCAGTGCCGTGAAGAGCGCCGCCCGCAGCCCTCTGAGCCGCGTCCCTGATATGTCCATAGCGGAGGAAGTCTGCCACGCCCGCCCGTAAGAGGCCGCTAAGGGCGAGCTGTGAGAAGGGTCGCGGAGCCGGTGAACGGCCTACAGGCCCGGTATCCGGCCGTTGCGGAACAGGTCCACGAAGATCTGGTGGTCCGCACGCGCGCGTGCGCCGTAGCCGTGCGCGAAGTCGACCAGCAGCTCCGCGAAGCCTTTCTCGTCGGCCGCGATGGCCGCGTCGATGGCCCGCTCCGTGGAGAACGGCACCAGGGAGTGCCCGCTGGAGTCGTCGGCCGCCGCGTGCATCGTCGCCGTCGCCCGCCCCAGGTCGGCCACGGTCGCCGCGATCTCCACCGGGTCGTCGATGTCCGACCAGTCCAGGTCCACCGCGTACGGCGAGACCTCGGCGACCAGCTGCCCGGAGCCGTCCAGCTCGGTCCAGCCCAGCCACGGGTCGGCGTGCGCCTGCAGGGCCCGCTGGGAGATGACCGTGCGATGGCCCTCGTGCTGGAAGTACTCGCGTACCGCCGCGTCAGTGACATGGCGCGACACCGCCGGCGTCTGCGCCTGCTTCATGTAGATCACGACGTCGTTCTCCAGGGCGTCGCTGTTGCCCTCCAGGAGGATGTTGTACGACGGGAGACCGGCCGAGCCGATGCCGATCCCGCGCCGCCCCACGACGTCCTTGACCCGGTACGAGTCGGGGCGCGCGAGCGAGGACTCCGGGAGCGTCTCCAGGTAGCCGTCGAAGGCCGCCAGCACCTTGTAGCGGGTCGCCGCGTCCAGCTCGACGGAGCCGCCGCCGGAGGAGAAGCGGCGCTCGAACTCACGGATCTCGGTCATCGAGTCCAGGAGCCCGAAGCGGGTCAGCGATCGGGCGACGCGCAGGGCGTCCAGCAGGGGGCCGTCGGCGGTGTCCAGGGTGAAGGGCGGCAGGTCGACGTCCCTGGAGCCGGTCGCCAGGGCGTGGATCCGCTCGCGATAGGCGGCGGCGTATATCCGTACCAGCTCCGTGATCTGCTCGTCGCCGAGCGCCTTCGTGTAGCCGATCAGGGCGAGCGAGGCGGAGAGCCGCTTCAGGTCCCAGGTGAAGGGGCCGACGTACGCCTCGTCGAAGTCGTTGACGTTGAAGATCAGCCGGCCGTTGGCGTCCATGTAGGTGCCGAAGTTCTCCGCGTGGAGATCGCCGTGGATCCACACCCGGCCGGTCCGCTCGTCCAGGTACGGGCCGCCCTGCTGCTCGGCCTCCAGGTCCGCGTAGAAGAGGCACGCCGTGCCCCGGTAGAAGGCGAAGGCGGAGCCGGCCATCTTCCGGAACTTCACGCGGAAGGCGGCCGGGTCGGCGGCGAGGAGCTCACCGAAGGCGGCGTCGAAGGCGGTGAGGATCTGCTCACCGCGAGCGGCGGCGGTGGGCGGGGGGACCGACATCGAGGGGCCTCCTGGTGCAAGTCTGTTCATGACAATAAGGACAGGCGTTCCGAGTCTCTCAACGCGCGACCGTACCGCCGAGTGCCCCGCGACTGTCAGTCCGCCGACGTAGACTTCCAGGCTGTCCCCTCAAAGCGGGGGGCTGGGGGTCGCACCCCAGAAGACTGCAGCCCGGAGGCCTTCCGCCGTGACCAAGCCGCCCTTCACGCACCTTCACGTACACACCCAGTACTCGCTGCTGGACGGTGCCGCGCGGCTCAAGGACATGTTCGAGGCGTGCAACGAGATGGGCATGACCCACATCGCCATGTCCGACCACGGCAACCTCCACGGGGCGTACGACTTCTTCCACTCGGCCAAGAAGGCCGGTGTGACGCCGATCATCGGCATCGAGGCGTACGTCGCCCCGGAGTCCCGGCGCAACAAGCGGAAGATCCAGTGGGGCCAGCCGCACCAGAAGCGGGACGACGTCTCCGGTTCGGGTGGCTACACCCACAAGACGATCTGGGCGGCGAACAACACCGGACTGCACAACCTCTTCCGCCTCTCCTCCGACGCGTACGCCGAGGGCTGGCTCCAGAAGTGGCCCCGGATGGACAAGGAGACCATCTCCCAGTGGTCCGAGGGGCTCATCGCCTCCACCGGCTGTCCCTCCGGCGAGCTCCAGACCCGGCTGCGCCTCGGCCAGTTCGACGAGGCCCTGAAGTCCGCCTCCGAGTACCAGGACATCTTCGGCAAGGACCGGTACTTCCTGGAGCTGATGGACCACGGCATCGAGATCGAGCGGCGCGTCCGCGACGGGCTCCTGGAGATCGGCAAGAAGCTCGGCATCCCGCCGCTGGTCACCAACGACTCGCACTACACGTACGCGCACGAGGCGACCGCCCACGACGCGCTGCTGTGCATCCAGACCGGCAAGAACCTCTCCGACCCGGACCGCTTCAAGTTCGACGGCACCGGCTACTACCTGAAGTCCACGGACGAGATGTACGCGGTCGACTCCTCGGACGCCTGGCAGGAGGGCTGCCGCAACACGCTGCTCGTCGCCGAGCAGGTCAGCACCGACGGCATGTTCGTCGAGAAGAACCTCATGCCGAAGTTCGACATCCCCGAGGGCTACACCGAGGTCTCCTGGTTCCGCGAGGAGACCATGCGCGGCATGCACCGCCGCTTCCCGGACGGCATCCCCGACGACCGCATGAAGCAGGTCGAGTACGAGATGGACACGATCATCTCGATGGGCTTCCCCGGCTACTTCCTCGTCGTCGCCGACTTCATCATGTGGGCGAAGAAGCAGGGCATCGCCGTCGGCCCCGGCCGCGGCTCGGCGGCCGGCTCGATCGTCGCGTACGCCATGGGCATCACCGACCTCGACCCGATCCCGCACGGCCTGATCTTCGAGCGCTTCCTCAACCCCGAGCGCGTCTCGATGCCCGATGTCGACATCGACTTCGACGAGCGTCGGCGCGTCGAGGTGATCCGGTACGTGACGGAGAAGTACGGCTCCGACAAGGTCGCCATGATCGGCACGTACGGCAAGATCAAGGCGAAGAACGCCATCAAGGACTCGGCCCGTGTCCTCGGCTACCCGTACGCCATGGGCGACCGGCTCACCAAGGCGATGCCCGCCGACGTCCTCGGCAAGGGCATCGACCTCAACGGCATCACCGACCCCTCGCACCCGCGCTACAGCGAGGCGGGCGAGATCCGGGCGATGTACGAGAACGAGCCGGACGTGAAGAAGGTCATCGACACCGCCAAGGGCGTGGAGGGCCTCGTCCGGCAGATGGGTGTGCACGCGGCCGGCGTGATCATGTCCAGCGAGCCCATCGTCGACCACGCCCCGATCTGGGTGCGGCACACGGACGGCGTGACCATCACGCAGTGGGACTACCCCCAGTGCGAGTCGCTCGGCCTGCTGAAGATGGACTTCCTCGGCCTGCGGAACCTGACCATCATGGACGACGCCGTCAAGATGGTGAAGGCCAACAAGGGGCTCGACCTCGACCTGCTGGCCCTGCCGCTGGACGACCCGAAGACCTTCGAACTGCTCCAGCGCGGCGACACCCTCGGCGTCTTCCAGTTCGACGGCGGCCCCATGCGCTCGCTGCTGCGGCTGATGAAGCCCGACAACTTCGAAGACATCTCCGCCGTGTCCGCCCTGTACCGGCCGGGCCCGATGGGCATGAACTCGCACACGAACTACGCCCTGCGCAAGAACAAGCAGCAGGAGATCACCCCGATCCACCCCGAGCTGGAGAAGCCGCTCGAAGAGGTGCTCGCGGTCACCTACGGCCTGATCGTCTACCAGGAGCAGGTGCAGAAGGCCGCCCAGATCATCGCCGGGTACTCCCTCGGCGAGGCCGACATCCTCCGCCGCGTGATGGGCAAGAAGAAGCCCGAGGAGCTGGCGAAGAACTTCGTCCTCTTCCAGAAGGGCGCCCGGGAGAAGGGGTACAGCGACGAGGCCATCCAGGCCCTGTGGGACGTCCTGGTCCCCTTCGCCGGCTACGCCTTCAACAAGGCGCACTCCGCCGCGTACGGCCTGGTCTCCTACTGGACGGCGTACCTCAAGGCCAACTACCCGGCCGAGTACATGGCCGGTCTGCTGACCTCGGTCAAGGACGACAAGGACAAGTCCGCGGTCTATCTGAACGAGTGCCGCCGCATGGGCATCAAGGTGCTGCCCCCGAACGTCAACGAGTCCGAGTCGAACTTCGCCGCCCAGGGCGACGACGTGATCCTCTTCGGCCTCTCCGCCGTTCGTAACGTCGGTACCAACGTCGTCGAGTCGATCATCAAGTCGCGCAAGGCCAAGGGGAAGTACTCCACGTTCCCCGACTTCCTCGACAAGGTCGAGGCGGTCGTCTGCAACAAGCGGACCATCGAGTCGCTGATCAAGGCCGGCGCCTTCGACGAGATGGGCCACACCCGCAAGAGCCTGGTCGCCCACCACGAGCCGATGATCGACAACGTGGTCGCGGTCAAGCGCAAGGAGGCCGAGGGACAGTTCGACCTCTTCGGCGGCATGGGCGACGAGGCGACCGACGAGCCCGGCTTCGGTCTGGACGTGGAGTTCTCCGACGTCGAGTGGGAGAAGTCCTACCTGCTCGCCCAGGAGCGCGAGATGCTCGGTCTCTACGTCTCCGACCACCCGCTCTTCGGTATCGAGCACGTCCTCTCGGACAAGACGGACGCGGCGATCTCCCAGCTGACCGGCGGCGAGCACTCCGACGGCGCGGTCGTCACCATCGGCGGCATCATCTCCGGCCTCCAGCGCAAGATGACCAAGCAGGGCAACGCCTGGGCCATCGCCACCGTCGAGGACCTGGCCGGCTCCATCGAGTGCATGTTCTTCCCGGCCACGTACCAGCTGGTGTCCACCCAGCTCGTCGAGGACACGGTCGTCTTCGTCAAGGGCCGCCTCGACAAGCGCGAGGACGTGCCCCGGCTGGTCGCCATGGAGCTGATGGTCCCCGACCTGTCGAACGCCGGGACCAACGCCCCCGTCATCCTGACCATCCCCACCGTGAAGGTCACCCCGCCGATGGTCAGCCGGCTCGGCGAGATCCTCGGACACCACAAGGGCAACACAGAGGTACGGATCAAGCTCCAGGGCCCGCGCACCACGACCGTCCTGCGGCTCGACCGGCACCGGGTCCAGCCCGATCCCGCGCTCTTCGGCGACCTGAAGGTGCTGCTCGGCCCGTCCTGCCTGGCCGGCTGACGGCCGGAACCCCGGCGTGGACGCCGGGGCGCACGCGCGGAAGGGGCGCGCCCGTCGTCACGGGTGCGCCCCTTCCGGGGTTACGCGCGATCAGTTGTGACCGAAGCGCTTCTGCCGGCCCTTGCGAGCCATGTCGCCGGGAGTCACCTGCGAGGCGCGCTGCTCGGCCTGCGACTCCATCGAGGACTGCTGCGCCTGCTGGGCGCCGCGCTCGGCCTGCGAGGATTGCTGACTGCGGTTCTGCTTTCGATTCTTGGCCATGGTGATGCCTCCTCAAAGGGATCTCGGGGCCAGGGCCGCTGTCAGACTCACACATGGGGTGAACCGTCGCATTTTGGATCATTACCGACAGTGAGCACGGTGCAGGGGGGCCGCGGAGTGATATTCGCCACGCCGATGATCCAGTTCCGGCGGTCTACCTCCCCACGTTCGGGCAGACTCGAAGGAAATCCGAAGCAATTTCCGATCCCGAGGTTCCCGAAAGAGGGTGGAACACGTGGACCGCTGCGTCGTTCTGGTGGACGCCGGCTATCTGCTGGGCGCCGCCGCGAGCCTTCTCGCCGGGGAACCGGCCCGCTCCCGGATCACCGTCGACCACGCCGCCCTCATCCAGGGACTGCGCGAACGGGCCGAGGCGGACACCGAGCAGCCACTGCTCCGCATCTACTGGTTCGACGGCGCACCCGACCGCGTGCCCCAGCCGGAGCACCGCAGGCTGCGCGTGATGCCCCGGGTCACCGTCCGGCTCGGCGCCCTGACCCGCAGCGACGGCCGCTGGGCCCAGAAGGGTGTCGACGCCGCGATGCACGCCGAACTCACCGAGCTGGCCAGGAACCGGGCCTGCTCCGACGTGGTCCTCGTGACCGGCGACGGCGACCTGCTGCCGGGCCTGATGTCCGCCAAGGAGCACGGCGTCGCCGTCCACCTCTGGGCGGTGCAGGCCGCCGACGGCGACTACAACCAGTCCGAGGACCTCGTCGCCGAGGCCGACGAACGCCGTGTCCTCGACCGGGCCTGGATCACCCGGGCCGTCCGCGCCAAGGACCTCAGCGGCCTCTGCGCGCCCCCGCCCGCCCCGCGCCCCGAGATCGCCGCCATCCTCTCCGCCCCGCTGCCCGAGTCGGCGCTCGCCGCCTCCGCCGAGCGGGCCGCCGCGGAAGCCGCCGCGGAAGCCGCCTCAGCGCACAACGGGACGTCGGCCCCCGCCGACTCCGCGCCGGCGGACACCGAGGGCGGACCGGCGTCCGCCGTTCCCGCCCCGGCAGCGGGCCGGGGCGTCCCCACCCCCAAGGACCTCGCCGGACTGCGCGGTCCCGGCGGCCCCGCCACCTCGCCGGCCGCCAACGCCACGCTGCGCTGGTCCTCCGACAAGGGCTGGATCGAGCGCCCCGGCGGCGCGCTCGGCGAGCCGCCCGAGACCGCCTCCCTGCCGACCCTCGCCCAGCTCACCAGCGCCGAGCAGCGCTGGGCCGACCGCGAGGAGGACATCACCACCGTCGGCGGCGACCCCTTCGAGGTCGGGCAGGTGTTCGCCCGTCGCTGGATGGAGCGGCTCCCCGAGCAGAGCCACGTCCAGAGGCTCTCCGTGATGTACCCGAGGATCCCGCACCGCATCGACGGCGAACTGCTCCGTTACGCGGCCAGGTTCGGCCTGCTCGCGCACAAGGACGACCAGATCGACGAGCACGACCGGTACGCGATCCGGGCCGGCTTCTGGCGCGAGATCGACGTCCGGGCCGCCGCGGAACGCGCCCCCGCGGGAGAGTAGGCCGGAGGACCCCGTAGGCTCGTCCCTCGTGAGTACGGTGTGCGTGGTGCGGGATCTGGTCAAGACGTACCCCGCCGCGCGCGCCCGCAGGGGGACGCCCGCGACCCCCGAGATCCGTGCCACCGACGGCATCAGCCTCGATGTCCACGGCGGCGAGATCTTCGGTCTGCTCGGGCCCAACGGCGCCGGAAAGTCGACGCTGGTCCGCCAGCTGACCGGGCTGATGCGCCCCGACTCCGGAACGGTCCGGCTGCTCGGCCACGATCTCGTACGCCACCCGGAACGCGCCGCGCGCCTGCTCGCGTACCTGGGGCAGGAGTCGACCGCACTCGACGAGCTGACGGTCGCGCTCGCCGCCGAGACCACCGGGCGGCTGCGCGGGCTGACCGCACGGGACGCGCGCGCCGCGACGGACGCAGTCCTGGAGGAGCTGGGCCTCACCGAGCTCGCCGGCCGCCCGCTGAAGAAGCTCTCGGGCGGACAGCGGCGGCTCGCCTGCGTCGCGACCGCCCTGGTGGGTGAGCGGCCGGTCCTCGTCCTGGACGAACCCACCACCGGCATGGACCCGGTCGCCCGGCGGGCCGTCTGGTCCGCCGTCGACCGGCGGCGCGCCGAGCACGGCACCACCGTGCTGCTCGTCACCCACAACGTGATCGAGGCCGAGACCGTACTGGACCGGGTCGCCGTCCTGGAGCGGGGCCGGGTCATCGCCTGCGACACGCCGGCCGGGCTCAAGGAACGCGTCGCGGGCGAGATCCGGGTCGATCTGGTGTGGCGCGAGCGCGCCCCGCTGGACGTGCCCGAGGTCGCCGCGCTGCGCGGACTCGCCCAGGAGTCGGGCCGGCGCTGGACGCTCCGGCTCGCCCCGGACGAGGCGCGGGCGACGGTGGCGGCCGTGACGGGCGGAGCGGCGTTCGCCGCCCTGGACGACTTCACACTGGCCACGCCCAGCCTGGAGGACGTGTATCTGGCGCTGGGCGGCGAGACGCAGGGGCTGGTCAAGGCTTGAGGAGCTGTACGGAGTGAGTATCCTGCCCGCCCAGGCCGCGTCGGCGTCGGGTTCGGCGCCGGGTTCGGCGTCGGGTTCGGCGTCGGCCGAGGGCGCGGCGGCCCGGTCCGCCGGCGCGCCGGCCGGGAACCCGGTCGGCGCCGCACCGATGGCGCCGCGCGCCCGGCTGCTGCCTTCCCTCGCCGCCGTGTACCGCGCACAGCTCTCGCGTGCCCGGGTCGCCCGGATACCGCTGCTCTTCGTGGCGACGTTCCAGTCCGTCGGGATCATGGTCCTGATGCGGGGTGTCGTCGACGGCGGGTCGGAGGCGCGGGCCGTCGTGGCGGGCTCCTCGGTGCTCGTGGTCGCGTTCGTCGCGCTCAATCTGCTCGCCCAGTACTTCGGACAGCTGCGGGCGACCGGCGGCCTGGACCACTACGCCACGCTACCGGTGCCGCCCGCCGCGGTCGTCCTCGGAGCGGCGGGGGCGTACGCGTCGTTCACGGTGCCGGGGACCGTGGTGACCGCGGTCACCGGCTCGCTGCTCTTCGGGCTGCCGCTCGGTCATCTGTGGATCCTCGCGGCGGTCGTGCCGCTGGCGGGGGCCGCTCTGGCCGGTCTCGGGGCCGCGCTCGGCCTGCTCGCGCCGCGTCAGGAACTCGCGACGCTGCTCGGACAGCTGGGTATGTCGGCCGCGCTGCTGCTCGGCGTGCTGCCCGCGGACCGGCTGCCCGGTCCGATCGGCTGGGCGCGGGACCTGCTGCCCTCGACGTACGGCGTGGAGGCGCTGGCCCGCACGTTCGACACGCACCCGGACTGGGCGGCGGTCGGGCTCGATCTCGCGGTGTGCGGGGCGGTCGGGGTGGTCTCGCTCGCGGTGGCGACCTGGGCGTACCGGCGGGCGGCGGTCCGCTGAGGCGGCTCGTTCCCGTACCTGGCACGATGGCGGGGTGACCGCACCTCTGACACCGCCTCACCAGCCGCCGAACGATGCCGTGCCGCCGCACGGATGGCCGGCGCACCATCCGCCGACGCCCTCGGGGGACGGTGCCCCGAGCGTGGCCAAGGAGCTTCGGCAGGCCGCGGTGGTGGCCGCGTTCTCGGCGGTGGCCGGTGCGGCGCTGGGGCTGCTGTGGTTGTGGCTGGCGCCGCGCGTTCCGCTGATCTCGGACGGCAAGGCGGTGTTCCTGCGGAACAGCGAGGGTGAGTCGGCGGTCGGGGCGGACGGAACGTTCGTCCTGCTGGCGCTCGGGTTCGGGGCGGTGGCGGCGGCGCTCGTCTTCCTGTTCCACCGGCACGGCGGCGTGGCGCTGGTGCTGGCGCTGGCGGCGGGCGGGGTGCTCGGGTCGCTGCTCGGGTGGGGCGTGGGCACCGCCCTGGGACCGACGCACGACGTGGTCGCGCACGCGCGCGAGGTGGGGGCGGGGGTGCAGTTCGACGCGCCGCTGAAGCTGGAGATGTGGGCGGGGGCGATGCTGGCGTGGCCGCTGGCGGCGATGATCGTCCACCTGTCCCTGACGGCCCTCTTCGGCCCGAGGGACCCGGAACCGGACTGGCCCCAGGAGTCCCGCCCCGACGCGCCGCGGGAGTCCTGACCCGACGCGCCCCAGGGGCTCCCCCCGGGGCGCGGGCCGAGGCTACGCGCGGCCGATGGGGGCGAGGACGGCCGTGGTGAGGGTGGTCAGGGCCTGGGGGGTGAGTTCGACCTCCAGGCCTCTGCGGCCCGCCGAGACACAGATCGTGGTGTGCGTCGAGGCCGTGGCGTCCAGGACCGTGCGGAGGCGTTTGCGCTGGCCCAGGGGGGAGATGCCGCCACGGACGTAGCCCGTCGTGCGTTCCGCCAGGGCCGGGTCCGCCATCGACGCGCGTTTGCCGCCGACCGCCGAGGCCAGGGCCTTCAGGTCCAGCTGGCCGGCGACCGGGACGACCGCGACCGTCAGTTCGCCGTCGACGTCCGCGACCAGCGTCTTGAAGACCCGGTCCGGCGAGACACCGAGCGCCTCCGCCGCCTCCTCGCCGTACGAGGGCGACGCCGGGTCGTGGTCGTACGAGTGGACGGTGAACGGTACGCCGGCCGTCGTCAGGGCCACCGTCGCCGGCGTGCCGCCCGTCTGCCTCTTCTGCTTCTTCGCCACCGCGCTCCTTCGTCAGTTGGGGCTCGTCGGCGCCCGCGTCAGCTCCACCGCCGGAAGCGACGGCAGATGCCGCAGCACGGCCGTCTCCGACCGGAGCAGCGTCAGCTCCTCCCGCAGCCGCGTCGCCGTGTCCGGTGCCTGCAGCAGCCGCTGCTTCGCCGGGATGTCGAGCACCGCGGCCGCCGCGACCAGGTACGACACCACCGACGGGTCGTCGGGCAGTTCGCTCGTCGTCAGCGACCGCTCCCGCGCCCCCGCCAGCCGCTTCTGGTAGCTCCGGAACGCCCGCAGCACACCCTCCGCGAGCGTGCCCGCCTCGTCGCCCTGCTCCTCCGGGATCTCCTCGACCTCGGCCACCAGGAACGGCCCCGTCGCGTCCACCGACAGAAGCTTCACCCGGGTCGTCCCCGTTGCCATCACCTCGAAGCTGCCGTTCGACCGCTCCCGGATCGTCGCCGCGTCGGCGATGCAGCCCACCCGGTGGAACGCCTGGATCGGGTCCGGGCCGAAGCCCGCGGTGGGCCCCTTCTCCGGCAGCGCCGTCTGGTCCGGCATCCCCGGCGCCGTCGGCGCGACCTCACGGCCGTCGCGGATCGCGACGACGGCGAACCGGCGCGGCTCCGAGTCGTCGGTCCCGAGCAGCTCGCGCATCATCGCGCGATACCGCTCCTCGAAAACGTTCAGGGGCAGCACGAGGCCCGGGAACAGCACCGCGTTGAGCGGGAAGAGGGGCAGGCGAGCGGTGGTCACAGCGGTCAAGAGTAATGGCCGTGGGGCGCACCCCGTCCGGCCCGTCCCGCTCCGGTTCCGCGCAGTGCCCCCGCGCGGCCCGCCTCGGCCCGCACCAGGTCCCTCGTCTCCAGGAAGGCCGCGAGCGGATCGTCCTCGACGAGCCCCCATGGAAACGTCGTGGCGTACGGGCCGATCCTGCGGAACTCCTCCAGCGCGTCCGCCCAGCGCCGCCGCCTGACCAGCACGTACACCAGCAGATTGCGGACCTCGGCCGCCCACGGGTCACCCTCGGGGAGATCTGCCGACAGCGCGATGCCCCGGTCCGCCGCGGCGTCCGTCCGGTCGTCGTGGACCGGGCCGTCACCGGTGAGGAGCCGGGCGAAGGCCGCGTTGACCGGGAGCGCCCGGGCCCGGGATCCCGGCGGCGCGTCCTCGGCGGCCTTCTCCGCGAAGTCGAAGCACTCGTGGTGCGAGCCGTACCACTGGGCCGACAGATACCGCAGCGCGGCGACATGGCAGCCGTAGTGGTGCGGGGAGCGGCGCACGGCCTGCTCCCACAGTGCCTCGAAGGCCGTGTGCCCGGCGTGGGTGCCCCGCGCGTGGTCCAGGGCGAGCCTCCACGGCACCGGGTCGCGCGGCGAGGCCTCGGC
Source organism: Streptomyces sp. NPDC057271 (assembly GCF_042668715.1). NCBI lineage: Bacteria > Bacillati > Actinomycetota > Actinomycetes > Kitasatosporales > Streptomycetaceae > Streptomyces > Streptomyces sp. NPDC057271. Next base: position 55,163 of record NZ_JBHUYJ010000031.1, on the reverse strand, counting down.
GGCCGCGTCGATCAGTGGTCCGAGGTCGCGCAGCCGCTCGGAGCGGGCCGGCGACTCCCAGGCCCTGCGCACCGCCAGCTCCGCCTTGACGAGCAGCGCGTCCGGGTCGCGCGGCGAGACGGCCAGCCAGTGGGCCAGCCACTCGTCACGGCTGTACGCGAAGGTGGCGAGCCGCGCCACGTACCGGTCCCGCTTCTCCCATTCGGTCGCGTCCCGGGTCGTCGCGAGCAGCTTCGCGGCGGGCTCGGGGTCGGCGAGCGCCGCCGCCACCAGGGCCGGGGCGAGCCTGTCGTCCGGCGCGTCGAGCAGCACGTCGTCATCCGGCGGCAGGGCGGCGTCGAGCCGCGGTGCAAGCCGGACCATCCGGGCGGTGCCGATCAGGGCGCGGAGCAGAGACATCGTGCGGACCATTCAAAAACCGCAGGTGGGGGCTGCGCCAGTGGGGGACTGTGAAGCTTTGGTAGCGGCGGGAAAGTTGTCCTGTGGGAGGTCAAGACAGAGTAAAGAAAGGGGTGGGAGTCGGCGCAACCCGCCCCCCACGCCCCGTCTGTCACCCCCGTCGCAGCAGCCTCGACGCTCCCGCCGCCACCGTCGTCGCCAGCACCCAGCCGAGCAGGATGAGCGCCGTAGCGGCCCACTGCCACAGGCCCTCCAGCCGCCAGTAGCCGTCCTGGCCGAGATTGATCACCGGCACCAGCAGATCCAGCGCGTACAGCGTGGCGTTCCAGTTCGGTGACTCCTCCGCCTTCAGCGGTATCGGGTCGTACCGCGAGAACGCCAGCGCCCCCGCCGCCCAGAGCACCGCCATCCACAGCGCCGCCCGGCCCGGCCGGTAGCCGTACGCCACCGTCCAGTCCTGGAGATAGCCCCAGAGCTTCCCGGCCACCGGCAGCGTCTCCCGGCGCCGCCGCTGCTTGGCGAGCAGCACCACCCGGGCGTCCGCGTCCTCCCCGCTGTTGCGCAGCACCGTCGCCAGCCGTTCGTACGGCTCCGGGGCGTACTCCGGGGTCGCCGCCGCCACCCACTCCAGACGGCGGGTCAGCGGGAAGTGTCCGTACGGCACGAGGTTCTCGTAGACGAAGCCGTTCATCGAGAGGCCGCCCGGGCCCGGCCAGCTCGTGGACAGGTCGATCAGCGTCACCACCCGGGCGCCGTTGAGCACCACCCGCCCCTCCTCCGGGCGCTCCCCGTTGAACCGCAGCTCCGGCGTGGCTATCCGGCGCAGCGACACCTCCTCCCGGCTCGCCCCGTTCAGCATGAACCGCGCGTAGTGCAGGTCCACCGCGTCACCGAACCGTCCGTCGTCGAGACGCACCCCGCCGTGGCACTCCAGGGGCTTCCGCCGGGCGCCGCGCACCGGGGTGTACCCGACGCCGTACGGGGGTGTGGTCGTCGAGTTCCCCGAGCCCTCGTACACCCACGCCGCGTTCAGATAGAGCGAGCGCTCCACCGTCAGCTGCGGAGCGTTCAGCGCGCGCCGCTGCTGGGCCCCGCGCAGCACGCTGCCCCGCAGGCTCAGCGACACGCCGATCTTCGCCCCGCGCAGGCTCAGCTCGCCGTACGTCTCGATCAGCTCGGCCTGGAGGTCCTGCGCCACCACCAGCCCGTCCGCGGTGATCGCCCGGCCACGCCGGTCGGGCCACACCCGGATCTGGTTGATCAGCAGATCGGTGCCGATCTGGGCGTCCGTCAGCCGGACGCCCCGCTGCACGCGGCAGCGCGGCAGATGCAGGTCCCCCTCCGTGTGCAGCCGCGCCGCCTCAAGCCGCGGTATCGCGCACTCCACCATCCGCACCGTGCCGAAACGCGCCTCCGGCAGCACGATCTCCTGGTCGAAACGGCAGCGGTTCCACTCCACGTACGGGTCGATCGTCCCGCCGGCCAGATTGAGCACGCCGGTGATCCGCACCCCGCGCAGCTTCAGCGCCGCGACCCGCCCGGCCCGCGCCTGCGGGCCGTCGAGCAGCAGCAGCGCCACCACCTCCGCGCGCACACTGCGCTGCTCACCCCACGCCTCCGCCCCGAACGGGTCGTCCCGCGCCGCGTCCCCCTCGCTCAGATCACAGCTCCTGCCGATCCGGAAAGCCCGCCACATGGCCCGCTCCGGGCCCGTCAGACCGTCCGGCATTCCGTCCTCGTGCGGCTCGGTCACTGCCGCCCCCTCGCTTTCCACGAACCCGCTTCCCTGGATTCGTACAGCCGTTCTTCCCGCTGAGTGACGGACTGAACGCTAACGGTCAGCTGTGGCGACAAGACGCCAATGTGGCTCGTATCAGCCAGTGATACGGACGTCCGGCGCTTGTGGGGCGTCTGCGAGAATTGACCCGTGATCTCTCGTATCGACCTGCGCGGCGACGCCCTCCCCGAGGGTGGCGCACTGCGCGACCTGCTGCCCCGTGCCGAGTTCGACGTGGAAGCCGCCCTGGACAAGGTGCGGCCCATCTGCGAGGACGTCCATCATCGGGGCGACGCGGCGATGGTCGAGTACGCGGAGAAGTTCGACGGTGTGGAGCTGGAGCACGTCCGCGTGCCGGCCGAGGCGCTCGCCGAGGCCCTGGAGCAGCTCGACCCGGCCGTCCGCGCGGCCCTGGAGGAGTCCATCCGGCGGGCCAGGATCGTCCACCGCGCCCAGCGCCGTACGACGCACACCACCCAGGTCGTGCCCGGCGGCACCGTCACCGAGAAGTGGATCCCCGTCCAGCGCGTCGGCCTCTACGCGCCCGGCGGCCGCTCCGTCTACCCGTCCTCCGTGATCATGAACGCCGTCCCGGCGCAGGAGGCGGGCGTCGAGTCCGTCGCGCTCGCGTCCCCGCCGCAGAAGCCCCGTTTCGAAGGAGACCCGGCCGGCGGGCTGCCGCACCCCACGATCCTCGCCGCCTGCGCGCTGCTCGGCGTCGACGAGGTGTACGCCGCCGGAGGCGCCCAGGCCGTCGCGATGTTCGCGTACGGCACCGAGTCCTGTGCCCCCGCCAACATGGTCACCGGCCCCGGCAACATCTGGGTCGCCGCCGCCAAGCGGTACTTCGCCGGCCGCATCGGCATCGACACCGAGGCCGGCCCGACCGAGATCGCGATCCTCGCGGACTCCACCGCCGACCCCGTGCACGTCGCCGCCGACCTCATCAGCCAGGCCGAGCACGACCCGATGGCCGCCGCCGTCCTCGTCACCGACTCCGAGGAGCTGGCCGAGGCCACCGAGGCCGAGCTGAAGACCCAGGTCGCCGCCACCAAGCACATCGACGACCGGATCGTTCCCGCCCTGGCCGGAAAGCAGTCCGCGATCGTCCTCGTCGGCGACCTGGAGGACGGCCTCAAGGTCGTCGACGCGTACGGCGCCGAGCACCTGGAGATCCAGACCGCCGACGCCGCCGCGCGCGCCGAGCGCGTCCGCAACGCGGGCGCGATCTTCGTCGGCCCCTGGGCGCCGGTCTCCCTCGGCGACTACTGCGCCGGCTCCAACCACGTACTGCCCACCGGCGGGTGCGCCTGCCACTCCTCGGGCCTGTCCGTGCAGTCCTTCCTGCGCGGCGTCCACATCGTGGACTACACCCGGGACGCCCTCGCCGAGGTCACCCACCACGTGGTCACCCTCGCCGAGGCCGAGGACCTGCCCGCGCACGGTGCCGCGCTCAAGGCCCGGTTCGGTTGGAAGGTGCCGGAAAGCAAGTGACCTCGAACGACACCATCCGGATCGACGACCTTCCGATCCGCGACGAGCTGAAGGGCAAGTCCCCCTACGGCGCGCCCCAGCTCGACGTCCCCGTACAGCTGAACACCAACGAGAACCCGTACCCGCTGCCCGAGCCCCTCGTGGCCCGGATCGCGGAGCGGGTCGCCGAAGCCGCCCGCGGCCTCAACCGCTACCCCGACCGGGACGCGATCGAGCTGCGTACCGAGCTCGCCCGCTACCTCACCCGTACCGGGAAGCACCCCGTCGCCGTCGAGAACGTCTGGGCCGCCAACGGTTCCAACGAGGTCCTCCAGCAGCTGTTGCAGACCTTCGGCGGCCCCGGCCGTACCGCCATCGGCTTCGAGCCCTCGTACTCGATGCACGCGCTGATCGCGCGCGGCACCGGCACCGGCTGGATCTCGGGGCCGCGCAACGACGACTTCACCATCGACGTCGAGGCGGCCGAGAAGGCGATCGCCGAGAACCGGCCCGACGTCGTGTTCGTGACCTCGCCCAACAACCCCACCGGCACCGCGGTCGGGACCGAGACGGTCCTCGCGCTCTACGAGGCCGCCCAGGCAGCCAAGCCCTCGCTCGTCGTCGTCGACGAGGCGTACGTCGAGTTCAGCCACCGGGACTCCCTCCTGCCGCTGATCGAGGGCCGGCCGAACCTGGTCGTCTCCCGCACCATGTCCAAGGCCTTCGGCGCGGCCGGTCTGCGCCTGGGCTACCTCGCCGCGCACCCGGCCGTGGTCGACGCCGTGCAGCTCGTACGGCTGCCGTACCACCTCTCCGCCGTCACCCAGGCCACCGCCCTGGCCGCCCTGGAGCACACCGATACGCTCCTCGGGTACGTCGAGCAGCTCAAGACCGAGCGGGACCGCCTGGTCACCGAGCTGCGGGCGATCGGTTACGAGGTCACCGAGTCCGACGCCAACTTCGTCCAGTTCGGACACTTCGACGGAGCCGAGGGTTCCCACGAGGCATGGGCGAGGATCCTCGACCGGGGTGTCCTGGTCCGGGACAACGGCGTACCGGGCTGGCTGCGGGTCACCGCCGGCACCCCGGAAGAGAATGACGCGTTCCTCGATGCGGTGCGCGCACTGAAGAAGGAGCAGAGCTCATGAGCCGCGTTGGCAGAGTCGAGCGCACCACCAAGGAGACGTCCGTCGTCGTCGAGATCGACCTCGACGGCACCGGCAAGGTCGATGTCGCCACCGGCGTCGGGTTCTACGACCACATGCTCGACCAGCTCGGCCGCCACGGGCTCTTCGACCTCACCGTCAAGACCGACGGCGATCTGCACATCGACTCGCACCACACCATCGAGGACACCGCCCTCGCCCTCGGCGCCGCCTTCAAGCAGGCGCTCGGCGACAAGGTCGGCATCTACCGCTTCGGCAACTGCACCGTCCCGCTGGACGAGTCGCTCGCCCAGGTGACCGTCGACCTCTCCGGCCGCCCGTACCTGGTGCACACCGAGCCCGAGAACATGGCGCCGATGATCGGCTCCTACGACACGACCATGACCCGTCACATCTTCGAGTCCTTCGTCGCGCAGGCGCAGATCGCGCTCCACATCCACGTGCCGTACGGGCGCAACGCCCACCACATCGTGGAGTGCCAGTTCAAGGCGCTGGCCCGGGCCCTGCGCTACGCCTCCGAGCGCGACCCGCGCGCGGCCGGCATCCTGCCTTCCACGAAGGGCGCGCTGTAACTCCATGACCGGCCTCTCCACCATCCTCATCGTCGTCGGTCTCTTCCTCGCCGGCGGTGTGTACTCCTTCGCCAAGCAGGAGCTGCCCAAGGGCGTGATCGTCCTCCTCGCCATCGCCTCCGTGATGTGTCTGGTCGCGGGTGTCCTTCGGATTCAGGGGATCTGGGAATGAGCACTGCGCGTACTCCCAAGAAGGTCGTCGTCTTCGACTACGGCTTCGGCAACGTCCGCTCCGCCGAGCGGGCCCTCGCCCATGTCGGCGCCGAGGTCGAGATCACCCGCGACTACGACCGGGCCATGAACGCCGACGGGCTCCTCGTCCCCGGCGTCGGCGCCTTCTCCGCCTGCATGAAGGGCCTCAAGGAGGCCCGCGGCGAGTGGATCATCGACCGCCGCCTCTCCGGCGGCCGGCCCGTCATGGGCATCTGCGTCGGCATGCAGATTCTCTTCGCCCGGGGCATCGAGCACGGCGTGGAGACCGAGGGCCTCGACGAGTGGCCCGGTACGGTCGAGCCGCTCAAGGCCCCGGTCGTACCCCACATGGGGTGGAACACCGTCGAGGCGCCCGAGGACAGCGAGCTGTTCGCGGGCCTCGACGCCGACACCCGGTTCTACTTCGTGCACTCCTACGGAGTGCGGGAGTGGAGTCTGGAGGTCGGCAACCCGAACATCCGCGCCCCCAAGGTCACCTGGGCCACCCACGGCGAGCCGTTCGTCGCGGCCGTCGAGAACGGCGCCCTGTGGGCGACCCAGTTCCACCCCGAGAAGTCCGGCGACGCCGGAGCGCAGCTGCTCACCAACTGGATCGGAACCCTGTGACTGTGTCTTCTGACAGCGTGCTCGAACTCCTCCCCGCCGTCGACGTCCGCGACGGCCAGGCCGTCCGCCTCGTGCACGGAGAGTCCGGTACGGAGACCTCCTACGGCTCCCCGCTGGAGGCCGCCCTCGCCTGGCAGCGCTCCGGCGCCGAGTGGCTGCACCTGGTCGACCTGGACGCGGCCTTCGGTACGGGCGACAACCGTGAGCTGATCGCCGAGGTCGCCCAGGCCATGGACATCAAGGTCGAGCTCTCGGGCGGCATCCGCGACGACGCCTCGCTCGCCGCCGCCCTCGCCACCGGCTGCACCCGCGTCAACCTGGGCACCGCCGCCCTGGAGACCCCCGAGTGGGTCGCCAAGGTCATCGCCGAGCACGGCGACAAGATCGCCGTCGGCCTCGACGTGCGCGGTACGACCCTGCGCGGCCGCGGCTGGACCCGTGACGGCGGTGACCTGTACGAGACGCTCGCCCGTCTCGACTCCGAGGGCTGCGCCCGTTACGTCGTCACGGACATCGCCAAGGACGGCACGCTCCAGGGCCCGAACCTGGAGCTCCTGAGGAACGTCTGCGCCGCCACCGACAAGCCCGTCGTCGCTTCCGGCGGCGTGTCGTCCCTGGACGACCTGCGCGCCCTGTCCGGGCTCGTCCCGCTGGGCGTCGAGGGCGCGATCGTCGGCAAGGCGCTGTACGCCAAGGCGTTCACCCTGGAGGAGGCGCTGGAGGCGGTGGCTTCCGTATGAGCGGCGGCGTGAAGAGGGTCGTGACCGGCGCCCCCTGGGAGGAGCAGTTCGGCTACTCCCGCGCGGTGGAGCTGCCGAACGGCCTGGTCCTCGTCGCCGGCTGTACGTCGGTGGTCGGCGGCCAGATCGCCGGCGGAGGCCCGTACGAGCAGGCGATCAACTCCTTCAACGTGGCCTTCGACGCGCTCAAGAAGCTCGGCCTGGGCCCGGAGGACGTCGTACGGACCCGGATGTACCTCACGCACGCGCGGGACGTGGACGAGGTCGGGCGCGCCCACAAGGAGCTGTTCGACGCCGTCCGCCCGGCCGCTTCGATGATCATCGTCTCCGGCTTCGTCGACCCGAGCCTGGTCGTCGAGGTCGAGGTCGAGGCCTACAGGAGTGGTGCGGAATGAGCCTCGCGGTACGGGTGATCCCCTGCCTGGACGTGGACAACGGCCGCGTCGTGAAGGGCGTCAACTTCCAGAACCTGCGCGACGCGGGCGACCCCGTCGAGATGGCGAAGCTGTACGACGCCGAGGGCGCCGACGAGCTGACCTTCCTCGACATCACCGCCTCCTCCGGCAACCGGGAGACGACCTACGACGTGGTGCGCCGTACCGCCGAGCAGGTCTTCATCCCGCTGACCGTGGGCGGCGGGGTGCGTGCGGCGGAGGACGTCGACAAGCTGCTGCGCGCCGGCGCCGACAAGGTGGGCGTGAACACGGCCGCCATCGCCCGGCCCGAGCTGATCCGCGAGATCGCGGAGCGCTTCGGCCGCCAGGTGCTCGTGCTCTCCGTGGACGCCCGGCGTACGGCCTCCGGGTCGTTCGAGGTGACGACGCACGGCGGCCGCAAGGGCACCGGCATCGACGCCGTCGAGTGGGCGCACCGGGCCGCCGAGCTGGGCGCGGGCGAGATCCTGCTCAACTCGATGGACGCGGACGGTACGAAGGACGGCTACGACACCGAGATGATCGCGGCCGTGCGCAAGCACGTGACCGTGCCGGTGATCGCGAGCGGAGGAGCGGGCAAGCTCTCGGACTTCCCGCCGGCGATCGAGGCGGGCGCCGACGCGGTGCTCGCGGCCTCGGTGTTCCACTTCGGTGACCTGCGGATCTCCGAGGTCAAGGACGCACTGCGCGAGGCGGGCCACGCGGTTCGCTGAGCAGCGTGCCAGGAAGGCCCCCGGGAGGGGGCCTTTC
>NZ_JBHUYJ010000031.1:0-47023 GCF_042668715.1 Streptomyces sp. NPDC057271 | reverse complement strand
GGGCCTTTCTTCCCGTCAGAAGTGCAGGATTATTTGTGCAATTTCTGTTGTGCAAGATTCCGTTCGCATTTACGGTCGTGGACATGAACTCGCAGGAGAACCGCCGGGTCACCGAACTCGGCACCCTCAAGGCGCTCTCGCACCCGCTGCGGATGCGCCTCTACCGCGCCCTCTTCGTCGCCCGCGCCGCCACCGCCTCCCAGCTCGCCGACCAGGTCGACGAGGCGGTCTCCCTCGTCAGCTACCACCTGCGCAAACTGGCCGAGCACGACCTCATCGAGGAGGCACCGGGACGCTCCGGCGACGGCCGCGAACGCTGGTGGCAGCCCAGCTCGTACGGCGTAACCATCCGCGACGAGGACGTCCGGGACAGCCCCGAGCTGGTCGCCGCGAGCGATGCCCTCGGCCGCACGATCGACGAGCAGCGGGCCGCACTCCACCGCCGATTCCTCGACGAGCGGCTGACCTGGTCCGACGCGTGGCGCTCGGCCTCCCTGAGCGCCGAGTGGCTGCCCCGCCTGACCGCGGCCGAACTCGCCGCGCTCGGCAAGGAGCTCGACGCGCTGCTCAAGAAGTACGACCAGGCCGCCCGCGCCGCCGAGCGGGCCGGCGACACCGAGGGCCGCGAGAACGTCGCCGTCCACATCCACGGCTTCCCCTACCGCTCATGACGGCGCTCACCGCGATCCGAACCGCCCGGCCCGCCCACCGCGACCCGAACGTCCTGCGCTGGGTCGGCGCCTACACCGCCTCCACCCTCGGCGACAGCGTCTACCACCTCGCCCTCTCCTGGACCGCTGTCCGCGGCGGAACCCCCGCCGAGGCCGGGCTCGTCATGGCGGTCAGCGCCGTGCCGCGAGCCCTGCTCATGCTCGGCGGGGGAGTGATCGCCGACCGCTTCGGGCCGCGCCGGGTCGTCGTCCTCTCCGACACCGTCCGCTGCCTCGTCGTCCTCGGCGTGGCCGCCCTCGTGCTCCTCGCGAGCCCGGCCCTCTGGGTGCTCGCCGCCGTGGCCCTCGTCTTCGGCGCGGTCGACGCCCTCTTCCTGCCCGCCGTCGGCGCGCTGCCGCCGCGGATCGCCCCTCGCGACCAGCTCGCCCGCGTCCAGGGGATGCGCGGCCTCGCCTACCGCGCCGGGCTCGTCCTCGGCGCCCCGTTCGGCGGTCTCGCCGTCGCCCTCGGCGGACCGGCGGCCGCCTTCGGGGCAGCGGGGCTCCTCTTCGCGCTCTCCCTGCCACTGCTCCTGAGGCTCCGGGTCACCCCGCTGCCCGGCGACGAGCCCTCCCGTGACGGCACCGCGCTGCGCGACCTCGCCGACGGACTGCGCTACATCCGCCGGCACCGGGTCCTGGGCCCGCTGATGATCGTCGTCGCGCTCAGTGACCTCGGCTTCGTCGGCCCCCTCAACGTCGGCCTCGCACTCCTCGCCGACGAGCGCGGCTGGGGCGCCGCCGGCATCGGGTGGGTCCTCGCCGGATTCGGCGTCGGCGCGGCCGCCGTCTCCCTGCTGCTGACCGTGCGGGGACGGATACCCCGGGCCGGGGCCGTCATGGCGTGGACGATCACCCTCGGCGCGGGCTCGATCGGCGCCCTCGCCTACGTACCGCAGCTGCCCGTCGCCGTCGCCGTGTCCGTCGCCGTCGGCCTGCTCGCGGGCCTCAGCGGCGCGCTCTGCGGCGCGCTCACCCAGACGGAGTGCGACCCCGCGTACCTCGGGCGGGTGACAGCCGTGTCCAGCTTCTTCAGCCTCGGCGTCGCCCCGCTGAGCTTCCCCCTCACCGGGGCGGCGATCGGCCTGTGGGGACTCGCCCCGGTGTACACCGCCAGCGCCGCGGTCTGCGCGCTCGGCGGCGTGTACGGACTCTCCGTACGGGCCCTGCGCCGCGCGGAACTCCCCCGAGGGGACGCCGCCTGACCGGCCCCGCGCCTCGCCCGGGGGGTGGGCCTGCCACCGGAGGCGACCCGGGCAGCAGGCCCCACCATGCCCGCCGCCCGCCGCCCGCGCCTGGGCGGCCGGGCCTGGGCGGCCCGCGCCTGGGCGGCTCCATGGCGGTCGGGCGGCGCTCCGTGTGCTCTGCCGCCCGCCGCCCCGCCTAGATCCCCAGCTGCTTCGTCTCGTGCAGACGGTCGATCGCGTCCTGCTCCCCGTCCAGCTCCACCTTCGCCTGGTCCTGGCGGCCGAAGACGAACATCGTCAGCTCACCCGGCTCCCCGGAGACCGTCACCACCGGGGTGCCGCGGTGGGCCACCGCCGTCTGGCCGTTCGGGCGGCGCAGCACCAGGCCCACCGGGGCCCTGCGGCCCAGCAGCTTCGCGCCCTTCTCCAGACGGGACCAGAGGGCGTCCGAGAAGACCGGGTCCAGCTCGCGCGCCGACCACTCCGGCTGGGCGCGCCGCACGTCCTCCGCGTGGACGTAGAACTCGACGATGTTCGCCCCCTCGTCCACCTGCTTGATCGTGAACGGGGACAGCCTCGGCGGCCCCGTCCGGATGAGCTGGATCAGCTCCTCGTACGGTTTCTCCGCGAACTCCGCCTGCACCCGGTCGAGCCGCGCCTTCAACGCCGGCACGACCGTTCCGGCGGCCGCGTCCGGACGGCGCTCGCGCACCACCACGTGGGCCGCGAGGTCACGGGTCTGCCAGCCCTCGCAGAGCGTCGGGGCATCGGGCCCCGCCGCCTCCAACAGGTCGGCGAGCAGAAGGCGTTCACGCTTCGCATGGGTCGACATGCTCGCCAGCGTACGGCCGCCGCCCGTGGTCCGCCCAGTGGACGGTCATCCGGGCGCACCCGCCGGCCACGGCACAATGGCCGCATGAGCAGCAATCTCGACCCGGCCATCGCCGCCCGCCTCAAGCGCAGCCCGGACGGACTCGTCCCGGCCATCGCCCAGCAGTACGACACCGGCGAGGTGCTGATGCTCGGCTGGATGGACGACGAGGCCCTCCACCGCACCCTCACCACCGGCCGCTGCACCTACTGGTCGCGCAGCCGTCAGGAGTACTGGGTCAAGGGCGACACCTCCGGCCACGTCCAGCACGTCAGGTCCGTCGCGCTCGACTGCGACGCCGACACCGTGCTCGTCAAGGTCGACCAGATCGGCGCAGCCTGCCACACCGGCGCGCGGACCTGCTTCGACGCCGACGTCCTGCCCCTGGGCAAGTAGGGTCTGGCGCCATGGATCTCGAGACCTTCCGCAAGCTGGCGGCAGACCGCCGTGTCATTCCCGTCAGCCGCCGCCTCCTCGCGGACGGCGACACCCCGGTCGCGCTCTACCGAAAGCTCGCCGCCGAGCGCCCCGGCACGTTCCTCCTCGAATCCGCCGAGAACGGCCGCACCGCCCAGTTGTGGTCCCGCTACTCCTTCATCGGGGTCCGCAGCGACGCCACCCTCACCGTCCGCGACGGCACGGCGCACTGGCTCGGCTCCCCGCCCGTCGGCGTCCCCACGGACGGCGACCCGCTCGCCGCGCTCCGCGCCACCGTCGAGGCCCTGCACACTCCTCGTGACCTCGCCTCCGGCATGCCGCCCTTCACCGGCGGCATGGTCGGCTACCTCGGCTACGACGTCGTCCGCCGCCTGGAGCGCATCGGGGACTCCACCCGGGACGACCTGGAACTCCCCGAGCTGACCATGCTGCTCACCAGCGACCTCGCCGTCCTGGACCACTGGGACGGCACGGTCCTGCTGATCGCCAACGCGATCAACCACAACGACCTGGAGACCGGTGTCGACGAGGCGTACGCCGGCGCCGTCGCCCGGCTCGACGCCATGCAGGCCGACCTGGCCCGCCCCGTCGCCACCGTGCCCGCCGCGCTCCCGCCCTCCGAGCTGCCGGAGTTCTCCGCGCTCTGGGGAGGCCAGGCCTACCAGGACGCCGTCGAGGACATCAAGGAGCGGATCCGGGCCGGCGAGGCCTTCCAGGTGGTCCCCTCGCAGCGCTTCGAGACCCCCTGCAGCGCCTCGGCCCTCGACGTCTACCGGGTCCTGCGGGCCACCAACCCGTCGCCGTACATGTACCTCTTCCGCTTCGAGAACGGCTTCGACGTCGTCGGATCCAGCCCCGAGGCCCTCGTCAAGGTCGAGGACGGCCAGGCGATGGTGCACCCCATCGCCGGCACCCGGCACCGCGGCGCGACCCCGCAGGAGGACCACGACCTCGCCGAGGAGCTGCTCGCCGACCCCAAGGAGAGGGCCGAGCACCTGATGCTGGTCGACCTCGGCCGCAACGACCTGGGCCGGGTCTGCGAGCCGGGGTCGGTGGAGGTCGTCGACTTCATGTCGATCGAGCGGTACTCGCACGTCATGCACATCGTCTCCACGGTGACCGGACGGGTCGCCGAGGGGCGGACCGCCTTCGACGTGCTCACCGCCTGCTTCCCGGCCGGCACGCTGTCCGGCGCGCCGAAGCCGCGCGCCATGCAGATCATCGAGGAGCTGGAACCCTCCCGGCGCGGACTGTACGGCGGCTGCGTCGGCTACCTCGACTTCGCCGGCGACTCCGACACCGCGATCGCCATCCGTACGGCCCTGCTGCGTGACGGCACCGCGTACGTGCAGGCGGGAGCGGGTGTCGTCGCCGACTCCGACCCGGTCGCGGAGGACAACGAGTGCCGCAACAAGGCCGCCGCCGTGCTCCGCGCCGTACACACCGCCAACCGGATGAACGGCGCATGACGGCGTAAGGGATAGTGGGGTACGTGAGTGCTGTTCCCGTACCCCAGCCCCGAGCCGCTCGCGCGGGCGGCGCCGCCGCCGCGTCCGGCGGCCGCCGCAGCCTGGCCGCGGCTCTCCTGCTCGGCGCCCTCGGTGCCACCGTCGTGCTGCTGTCAGCGGGCCAGATCTGGGCCGAGGGCACGGCGTCGGTCGGCGGCGGCACGGTGCCCGTCGAGGCCGACGGCGGCACCGTCACCGGCGTGCCCACGGCGCTCGCGATCGTCGGCCTCGCCGCGCTCGTCGCCGTCTTCGCCGTCCGCCGCGCCGGCCGCACCCTGGTCTCCGGCCTGCTCGCGCTGAGCGGCGCGGGAGCGGCGGTCGCCGCGATCCTCGGCGCGTCCGACGGCGACGCGCTGGACGCCGAGGCGGCCCGGATCTCCGGCGACACCGCGGCGGCGGTCTCGGACCTCACGCACACCGCGTGGCCGTACGTCACGGCCGGCGGCGCGCTGCTGATCCTCGTCGCGGGGCTGCTCGCGCTGCGGTTCGGCACGCGCTGGCCGACGATGGGCGGGCGATACGAGCGGACCGGCACGCCCCGTGCCGCGCGCCGGGCGCCGGCCGCGTCGCCGGACCGGCCCGAGGACCTGTGGAAGGCCCTGGACCGCGGCGAGGACCCGACGCGCGAGGGATGATCGCGGAGGCCGGACGCGACGCGTGATCGTCGCACCACCCCGATTCATCCTCGCGCCCCTGTGTGCGGGACAATGAACCACGAGTGTCCGCGCACGCGAGACCTCACCATCGAGCCACCGAGCAACAGCAACGAGGAGCAACTCATGGCGGGCAGCGCCCACGGACACACCCCGGCCGCCTGGACCGGTGTCATCATCTCCTTCATCGGCTTCTGCATCGCCGGAGTCTTCATGGTGGCCGCCAACGTGGCCGGCTTCTGGGCCGGCATGGCCGTCGTCCTGCTGGGCGGTGTGATCGGCCTGGCGATGAAGGTGGCGGGCCTGGGCATGCCGAAGGAGTCGGCGGCGGTCGCCGCGGCCCGCGAGACGGCGTCGGCGAAGGCGCGCACCGTCTGACGGACCCGCGCACGACGCGACGAACGAACACGCGCGAAGGCGCAGTCCGGCGGGGCCGGGCTGCGCCTTCGCGCGTGAGGCGCGAGAATCACCGCGTGGACGCCAAACCCGAGCCCCCCGCGCACCCGACCCCGCCGCCCTCCGAGCCCCCCGCCGCGACAGCGGCGACAGGCCCCGCCTCGGCCGAGCCCGAGCCCGGGGCGGTCGCGGCGGCCCCTGCGCCGGCCCTGGCGGCGCCTGCGGCGCTCGCCGGTACCCGGGCGGGGTCCGGATCCCCGGCGGGCGCCGCCGGACCCGCGAGTCCGGCGGGGGACTCCCAGAGCGTGGGGAGCCCGCCGGCCCGCCGCGTGCCCGGCTCTGCCGGGCCCCTGGGGCAGCCGGGCCTCCCGGCGGACGCCTCCGGGCAGCCCGGTGTCCCGGGCAGGCGCCCCGGGTGGGCCGTGGGGCGGCGGCTGGTCGTGCCGGGCGGGGTGCTCGCCGGGGTCGGCGTCGCGTTCGCGTACGTGGCGACCGTCGATCCCAACGAGCCCGGGCACTATCCCGTCTGCCCGCTGCTCCGCTTCACCGGGCTGTACTGCCCCGGCTGCGGCGGCCTGCGCAGTGCCCACGCCTTCGTCCACGGCGACCTCGCCGCCGCGTTCGGCGCCAACGCCCTCGCCGTCGTCGGCTACGGCCTCTTCGCCCTCGTCATGGCCCTGTGGCTGATTCGCGCCGTACGCGGCGTACCGATGAGGATCGCCGTCACCCCCGCCTGGGGGTGGGCGATCGGCGCCCTCCTCGCCCTCTTCACCCTCGTGCGGAACCTTCCGTTCGGCTCCGCGCTCGCCCCCTGACCCCGCACCGGAAGTCCCAGTAAGTGGGACGCGTCTCGGCCGGATGCGAGTCCGGAGCCCCGGTGCGGATACCATCGACATGGCTGAACCTGGTTCCTCCGCACCACCGTCACCATCACCGTCCCGGAAGGGGGCCTCTCGCGTGAGTGTGCTCGACGAGATCATCGAAGGCGTGCGCGCCGACCTCGCAGAGCGGCAGGCGCGGGTCTCCCTCGACGAGCTCAAGGAGCGCGCCGCCAAGGCGCCGCAGGCCAAGGACGGCGTCGCCGCACTGCGCGGCGAGGGCGTCACCGTGATCTGCGAGGTCAAGCGTTCCAGCCCGTCCAAGGGCGCGCTCGCCGCGATCGCCGACCCGGCCGGTCTGGCCGCGGACTACGAGGCGGGCGGCGCCGCCGTCATCTCCGTGCTCACCGAGGAGCGCCGCTTCGGCGGCTCGCTCGCCGACCTCGAGGCCGTTCGTGCCCGGGTCGACATCCCGGTCCTGCGCAAGGACTTCATCGTCACGGCGTACCAGCTGTGGGAGGCCCGCGCCTACGGCGCCGACCTCGCCCTCCTGATCGTCGCCGCGCTCGAGCAGGAGGCCCTCGTCTCCCTGATCGAGCGCGCCGAGTCCATCGGCCTGACGCCGCTGGTCGAGGTCCACGACGAGGAGGAGGTCGAGCGCGCCGTCGATGCGGGCGCCCGGATCATCGGCGTCAACGCGCGGAACCTCAAGACCCTCAAGGTCGACCGCTCCACCTTCGAGCGCGTCGCCCCCGAGATCCCGGCCGGCATCGTCAAGGTCGCCGAGTCCGGCGTCCGCGGGCCGCACGACCTCATCGCGTACGCCAACGCCGGCGCCGACGCGGTCCTGGTCGGCGAGTCCCTCGTGACCGGCCGCGACCCGAAGGCCGCTGTCGCCGACCTCGTGGCCGCCGGCGCCCACCCGGCCCTGCGCCACGGGCGGGGCTGACCCCGCCATGACCCCGCACCGCGCCACGCCGACCACCCAGGGCCCCGTCGCCCCGGGTGCGTTCGGCGCGGGCGCGGTGACCGCGGTGCCCAGCCGTGCGCTGCGCACCCGGCTCCGTACCGCCGCCGCGCCCGCCCACGCCCCGCTGGCCCGGGGCTGCCGGCCGCGCGGCTGCCGCGCACCCGCCCGCCGTGTCCACGGCCGCCGGGTGCGGTACGTGATCGGTGACGAGCCCGGCCAGGTCAACGGGATGCGATGGCGCCCGCGCCCCGCGCGCATTCTCACGACGGCCTGACCCAGGCTCGCCCCGTTGTGGGCATTCGTTCCCGCAGGGCTGGGGGCACCGCCCAGAGGCAGCTCTGGGGGAGGGTGGGCACAACGGAACGGCGCCCTGGCGGGCGCGTCCGCCCCGTGCCTGCCCCGCCCCGTGACCGCACCGCCCTCGTGGGCGCCGGGCACCCGGAGCGGAGGCACCCGCGGGGTGCCGTCCCGTGTGCCCACCCTCCCCCAGACTTCGTCCGGGGGGACCCCCAGCCCTGCGGGACGACTGCCCACACGGGACGCGACGGAGTCGCGCGCAGCACGTGACCACCAGACCGCAACGTCACCCCGGGGCGCTCGCCCCGCGAGGAGCAGCCGCATGTCCAGCGAGTTCTTCATTCCGGACCCGGAGGGTCAGGTTCCGAACGCCGAGGGTTACTTCGGCGCCTTCGGCGGCAAGTTCATCCCGGAGGCGCTCGTCGCCGCCGTGGACGAGGTCGCCGTCGAGTACGACAAGGCCAAGGCCGACCCCGAGTTCGCCCGTGAGCTCAACGACCTGATGGTCCACTACACCGGCCGTCCGAGCGCCCTCACCGAGGTCCCCCGGTTCGCCGAGCACGCCGGCGGTGCCCGGGTGTTCCTCAAGCGCGAGGACCTCAACCACACCGGCTCGCACAAGATCAACAACGTCCTCGGCCAGGCCCTGCTCACCAAGCGCATGGGCAAGACCCGTGTCATCGCCGAGACCGGCGCCGGTCAGCACGGTGTCGCCACCGCCACCGCCTGTGCCCTCTTCGGGCTCGAATGCACCATCTACATGGGCGAGATCGACACCCGGCGCCAGGCGCTGAACGTCGCCCGGATGCGCATGCTCGGCGCCGAGGTCGTCCCGGTGAAGTCCGGCAGCCGCACCCTCAAGGACGCCATCAACGAGGCGTTCCGCGACTGGGTCGCCAACGTCGACCGTACGCACTACCTCTTCGGGACCGTCGCCGGGCCGCACCCGTTCCCCGCCATGGTCCGCGACTTCCACCGCGTCATCGGTGTCGAGGCCCGCCGGCAGATCCTGGAGCGCGCGGGCCGCCTCCCCGACGCGGCCATCGCGTGCGTCGGCGGCGGATCCAACGCCATCGGCCTCTTCCACGCCTTCATCCCCGACACCGACGTGCGCCTCATCGGCTGCGAGCCGGCCGGACACGGCGTCGAGACCGGCGAGCACGCCGCCACCCTCACCGCCGGTGAGCCCGGCATCCTGCACGGCTCGCGGTCGTACGTCCTCCAGGACGACGAGGGCCAGATCACCGAGCCGTACTCCATCTCGGCGGGTCTGGACTACCCGGGCATCGGCCCGGAGCACTCGTACCTCAAGGACACCGGCCGCGGCGAGTACCGCGCCGTCACCGACGACGCTGCCATGCAGGCCCTGCGGCTGCTCTCCCGTACCGAGGGCATCATCCCCGCCATCGAGTCCGCGCACGCGCTCGCCGGGGCCCTCGAGGTCGGCAGGGAGCTGGGCCCCGAGGGCCTGCTCGTCGTCAACCTCTCCGGGCGTGGCGACAAGGACATGGACACCGCCGCCCGCTACTTCGGGCTGTACGACACCGACGCGGCCCCCGTCGAGGCCGACGCCGCCGCCGAGGACGGCGCGGGCGAGATCCGGAGGGACACCAAGTGAGCGGCAACATCCAGCTCCTCAGCGACACGCTGGCCAAGGCGAAGGCCGAGAACCGCGCCGCTCTCATCGCCTACCTCCCGGCCGGATTCCCGACCGTGGACGGCGGCATCGAGGCGATCAAGGCCGTCTTCGACGGCGGCGCCGACATCGTCGAGGTCGGCCTCCCGCACAGCGACCCGGTCCTGGACGGCCCCGTCATCCAGACCGCCGACGACATCGCCCTGCGCGGCGGCGTCAGGATCGCCGACGTGATGCGCACGGTGCGCGAGGCCTTCGAGGCCACCGGGAAGCCGGTCCTGGTCATGACGTACTGGAACCCGATCGACCGCTACGGTGTCGAGCGGTTCACCGAGGAGCTCGCCGCGGCCGGCGGCGCGGGCTGCATCCTGCCCGACCTGCCGGTCCAGGAGTCCGCCCAGTGGCGTGAGCACGCCGAGAAGCACGGGCTCGCGACCGTCTTCGTGGTCGCCCCGAGCAGCCAGGACGCGCGCCTCGCCACCATCACGGCCGCCGGCTCCGGCTTCGTGTACGCCGCCTCGCTCATGGGTGTCACCGGCACCCGCGAGTCCGTCGGAGCCGAGGCGGCCGACCTCGTCCGCCGCACCCGCGCCACCTCCGACCTGCCCGTCTGCATGGGTCTCGGCGTCTCCAACGCCGAGCAGGCCAAGGAGGTCGCGGGCTTCGCCGACGGCGTCATCGTCGGCTCCGCCTTCGTCAAGCGGATGCTCGACGCCGACGGAGAGGCCGCCGGACTCGCCGCCGTAAGGGAACTGGCGGCCGAACTCGCCGAGGGCGTGCGTCGCGTTTCGTAACCCGTACGGGTGGATCTGTGACCGGGGAGGCGCGGACGCGCCTCCCCGGTTCGTTGCTGAGGGCGTGAGCCAGAAGAACAGTGACGGTAATCGGAGTGCGCGGGAGCGCCTCCAGCAGCAGCGCGAGCGCGAGAAGGCCAGGGAGAAGCAGCGGCGGGTCCTGATCGTGTCGGCCGCGGTCGTCGGCGTCCTCGGCCTGGCCGCGGTCGCCGGAGTGATCGCCGCCAACACCGGGGGCGACGACGGCGGCTCGGACAAGGCGGGACCGGTCGTCGCCCCCACCGGTGCGATCGAGGGGGACAAGCCCGCGATCCCCACGGGGGCGTCGGACGCCCCGTCCACGCTCGCGATCTGGGAGGACTTCCGCTGCCCGGCCTGCGCCTCCTTCGAGAACGCGTTCCGGGACACGATCCACGAGCTGGAGGCCTCGGGCGCGCTCAAGACCGAGTACCACCTCGCCACCCTCATCGACCGCAACATGGGGGGCCAGGGGTCGCTCCGGGCCGCGAACGCGGCGGCCTGCGCCCAGGACGCCGGGAAGTTCACCGCGTACCACGACACGCTGTACATCAACCAGCCGCCGGAGCCGGACGACGCCTTCGGCGACAACGCCAAGCTGATCGAACTCGCGGCGAAGGTGCCGGGGCTCGACACGCCGGCCTTCCGCAGCTGTGTCGAGGACGGTACGCACGACAGCTGGGTCGGGAAGTCGAACGAGGCCTTCCAGAAGGGCGACTTCCAGGGCACGCCGTCGGTGCTGCTCAACGGAGAATCGATCTTCCCGTCGAAGGGGAGCGAGCAGATCTCCCCGGAGAACCTGAAGAAGTGGGTCGCCGAGGCGAACGAGGGCAAGAAGCCGGGCACGGCCTCGCCCGCGGCGGGCTGACGTTCGCCGTGGTGATCCGCTTAGTTACGCAGACGTTGCCGGGTGGGCTGCCCCCACGCCCGCCCGGCAAGGTAGCGTCGGTTCTGCCATGGACCTTGCCTACATTCCCAGCCCGTCGACCGGTGTTCTCCACCTCGGACCGGTCCCGCTGCGCGCCTACGCCTTCTGCATCATCATCGGTGTCTTCGTCGCCGTCTGGATCGGCAACAAGCGCTGGATCGCCCGGGGCGGCAAAGCCGGCACCGTGGCCGACATCGCCGTCTGGGCCGTGCCCTTCGGTCTCGTCGGCGGTCGGCTCTACCACGTCGTCACCGACTACCAGCTGTACTTCAGCGAGGGCGAGAACTGGGTCGACGCCTTCAAGATCTGGGAGGGCGGCCTCGGTATCTGGGGCGCCATCGCGCTCGGCGCGGTGGGCGCCTGGATCGGCGCCCGTCGGCGCGGCATTCCGCTGCCCGCGTACGCGGACGCGATCGCTCCCGGCATCGCCCTCGCCCAGGCCATCGGCCGCTGGGGCAACTGGTTCAACCAGGAGCTGTACGGCAAGGAGACCACGCTCCCCTGGGGTCTGGAGATCTCCGCCGGCACCAACCGCGAGGAAGGGATCTACCACCCGACCTTCCTCTACGAGTCGCTCTGGTGCATCGGTGTCGCGCTCCTGGTCATCTGGGCCGACCGCCGCTTCAGGATGGGCCACGGACGGGCGTTCGCGCTGTACGTCGCCGCGTACTGCGCGGGCCGCGGCTGGATCGAGTACATGCGCGTCGACGAGGCGCACCACATCCTCGGCCTCCGGCTGAACGTCTGGACCGCGATCGGCGTCTTCGTCCTGGCCGTCGCGTACATCGTGATCTCGTCCCGGCTCCGCCCGGGACGGGAGGAGATCGTGGAGCCCGAGAAGGACAAGCCGGCCGGCGACGGCGAGGGAGCGGCCGCGATCGAGTCCAAGGACGAGACCGAGATCTCTCCGCCGGACGGTGAGGGCCACGGTGAGGACGAGGCCGGGACCGCCCGACGTGAGGCCGTGACCGACGCGCCGACCGACGCGCCCGCGAACGGCACGGAGTCCGCCGCCAAGGGCTGACCGAGCAGAACCGCGCCACAGGGCCGCCGGGACCGATGGGTCCGGGCGGCCCTGCGGCGTTCGGGCGGAGCCCGCGCCGTGGTCAGGCGGTTCGCGCCGACAGGGTCAGGACACGGCGGGCGCCCTCGACGACCGCCGCGTCGACGAAGCGGCCGTCCGGGAGGGCCAGGGCGCCCTCCTCCGTCTGGGCCGCCTTCACGACCTCCTCGGCCGCGGCGATCTCGTCGGGTGTGGGGAGGTAGGCCTGCTCGATGACCGGGAGCTGGCGGGGGTGGATCGCCGCCCGGCCGAGGAAGCCCATGGCCCGGCCACGTGCGCAGCCCGCCGCCAGGGAGTCGAGGTCGCGGATGTCGGGATGGACCGACTGGATCGGGGGCGGGAGCGCCGCCGCGCGGGCGGCGACGACCAGGCGGCCGCGCGACCAGTCGAGGCCGCAGTCGTCCCGTACCCCCAGATCGGCGCGGAGATCCGACTCGCCGAGGGCGATGCCGTGGACGGAGGGATGGGCGGTGGCGATGGTGTACGCCCGCTCGACGGCGAGCGCGTTCTCCAGGAGCGCGTAGAGCGGAAGACCGGAGGTGACCTCGGCGATCCGGTGGATGTCAGTGGCGTGTGTCACCTTGGGAACACGGAGACCACGGAGGCCGGGGAGGGGGGCCAGGGAGGGGATGTCGCGTGGGGAGTGGATGCGGACATGGATCGGTACGGGATGGGGATCGGCGAGCAGATCGGCCGTGGCGGCCAGCGCGTACGCCTTGCGGTCCGGGGCCACCGCGTCCTCCAGATCGACGATCACCACGTCCGCGCCGGAGACCAGGGCCTTCTGGACGACGGCGGGGCGGTCCCCGGGGGCGTACAGCCAGGTGAGGGGGAAGTGCGTACCGGTCATACGGCTCCTTCGCCGCGTAGGGCGCCGATCTCGGCCGGAGTGAGGCCGAGCTCGGTGAGGACCTCGGCCGTGTCCGCGCCGTGCGGGCGCCCGGCCCAGCGGATCCCGCCGGGGGTCTCGGAGAGCCGGAAGAGGACGTTCTGCATCCGGATCGGTCCCAGCTCGGGGTCCGGGACCTCCGTGACGGTGTCCAGGGCGCGGAACTGCGGATCCTCCATCACGTCCCGGACGTCGTAGACGGGCGCGATCGCCGCCTCGGCCTTCTCGAAGGCGGCCATCGCCTCCTCACGGGTGTGGCGGGCGATCCAGGTGCCGACCGCCTCGTCGAGTTCGTCCGCGTGAGCGGCCCGGCTCGCTCCGTCGGCGAACCAGGGCTCGTCGATCAGCTCGGGGCGGCCGACCAGCCGGAGCACGCGCTCGGCGATCGACTGGGCCGAGGTGGAGACGGCGACCCAGCAGTCGTCGGACGTGCGGTACGTGTTGCGGGGAGCGTTGTTGCGGGAGCGGTTTCCGGTGCGGGGCTGGACATAACCGAGCTGGTCGTACCAGAGGGAGTGGGGCCCGATGACGGAGAGCATCGGTTCGATGATGGCCATGTCGACGACCTGGCCGCGGCCGGTGGCCGTCCTGGCGGTGAGTGCGGTCATCACCGCGTACGCCGTGGCCAGGGCGGCGATCGAGTCGGCGAGGCCGAAGGGGGGAAGGGTGGGCGGACCGTCCGGTTCGCCGGTGATGGCGGCGAAGCCGCTCATGGCCTCGGCCAGGGTGCCGAAGCCGGGACGGTGGGAGTACGGGCCGAACTGGCCGAAACCGGTGACCCGGGCGAGGACGAGCCCGGGGTTGGCGGTGGACAGCGCCTCCCAGCCCAGGCCCCAGCGTTCCAGGGTGCCGGGGCGGAAGTTCTCCACGATCACGTCCGCGTCGGCGGCCAGACGCAGCAGGGTGTCCCGGCCGCCGGGGGAGGAGAGATCGAGGGTGATGGTGCGCTTGTTGCGGCCGAGGACCTTCCACCAGAGACCGACCCCGTCCTTGGCGGGTCCATGACCGCGGGACGGATCGGGCTTGCGGGGGTGCTCGACCTTGATGACGTCGGCGCCGAAGTCGCCGAGCATCATCGCCGCGAGCGGACCGGCGAAGAGGGTGGCGAGATCCAGCACGCGCAGCCCGTCGAGGGGAGGTGCGGTGTCGGGGGTGCGGGTCATACGGCGTCGACCTCCTGGCCGTCGAGGGAGTCGTGGGCCGTGTCGATCTCCGGGCGGTACGGCATCGAGGACGAGGCGCCTTCGTGCTGGACGGAGAGCGCCGCCGCGGTCGACGCCCAGGACATGGCCTCGCGGACGGGCCGCCCCTCGCCGAGGGCGACGGCGAGCGCGCCCACGAAGGTGTCGCCCGCGGCGGTGGTGTCCACGGCGCGGACGCGGGGGGCGGGGACGGTGAACGGCTCGGTGTCGCGGGCTGCGTAGAGGGAGCCGGCCGCGCCGAGGGTGATGACCACCTCGGGGACCTGGGCGAGCAGGGCGATGGCGGCGGAGCGCGGGTCGGCGACCCCGGTGAGCGCGGCGGCCTCGTGTTCGTTGGGAACCAAGAGGTCGGTGGCGGCGAGGAGTTCGGGAGGGAGCGGCTGCGCGGGGGCGGGAGTGAGGACGGTACGGACGCCGAGGCGGCGGGCGGTGAGGGCGCCCTCGACGACCACCGGGAGGGGGAGTTCGAGCTGGAGGAGCAGGGTTCCGGCGTTGGCGATCAGGGCCTCGTCGCCGTGGTCGAGGGAGGCGACGGTGCCGTTGGCGCCGGGGACGACCACGATCGCGTTGCCGCCCTCGTCGTCGACGACGATGTGCGCGGTGCCGGAGGGGCCTTCGACGGTGCGCAGCAGGTCGGTCTCGACCCCGGAGGCTTCGAGCGCCGCCCGGAGCCGTGCGCCGAAGTCGTCGGTGCCTACCGCGCCGATCATCGACACGTCGGCGCCGGCCCTGGCCGCGGCGACGGCCTGGTTGGCGCCCTTGCCCCCGGGGATCGTCCGGAACTCCCGTCCGGTGACGGTCTCGCCGCGCGCCGGGGCCCGGGGGACGAAGGCGACGAGGTCCATGTTGGTGCTGCCGAGCACCACGATGCTGGTCATGGGCGTACTGCCTCCAGATACGTCAGTTCGGCCAGGGTGTCGAAGCCGATGCCGTCGAAGGACGGGATAGAGGTGGAGAGCCGGTTCTTCAGCGGGGTGGTCCAGCGCTCCGGCAGCCGGTCGGGGTGGCCGGCGAGGAGCCCGGCGACGGAACCGGCGGTGGCGCCGTTGGAGTCGGTGTCCCAGCCGCCGGAGACCGCCGCGCAGATGGTGCGCGAGAAGTCGCCGGCGCCGTGGGTGAGGGCGGCGGCGAGGAGGGCGGAGTTGGGGACGGCATGGACCCAGTGGTACCCGCCGAGAGCGGTGTGGAGCCGGTCCACGACGGCGTCGAAGTCGGGGGTGGCGCGGGCCGCCTCGATACCGAGGCGGACGGCGCGCGCGAGCCGCGAGCGCGGCGGGATCACGGCGAGGCCCGCGACGAGGGCCTGGTGGACGTCGGCCGTGCCGCCCGCGGCGGCGGCGATCGTCGCGGCGACGAACCGGGCGCCGTGGACGCCGTTCGCGGTGTGGGTGAGCGCCGCGTCCCGGTGCGCCTGCTCGGCGGCGGCCCCGGGGTCGCCGGGGTTCGTCCAGCCGTGGACGTCGGCGCGGATCTGGGCGCCGATCCACTCGCGGAAGGGGTTGCGGTGGACGGCGGTCAGCGGGGGTTCGATGCCGTCGAGGAGGTTGCGGTAGGCGATGCGCTCGGCGGTGAAGGTGCGGCCGGCGGGGAGTTCGTCGAGCCAGAGGCGCGCGACGTCGGCGGTGGAGAAGCCGCGGCCGTACCGCTGGAGGAGCAGCAGGTTGAGGAGGGGGTAGTTGAGGTCGTCGTCCTCGGGCATCCCGTCGATGTTCTCGGCGAGCGAGGTGGCCGCGGAGCGGCGGTTCCACGGGTGGGCGGCGAGCAGCTCCGCGGGGACGCCGGTCGCGGTGAACCAGGTGGTGAGGGGCCAGTTGCCGGCGGCGCGGGCGAGGGCGCGGATGGCGGGGAGGGGGAGCTTCTCCACGGGCTTGCCGAGGAGACAGCCGGCGGCGCGTCCGAGCCAGGCGGCGTGCAGCCGGTCGCGGAGCGGCCCGCAATCCGCCGGCCCGCTCCGTCCCGCAACGCCGACGGGGCCTGGGGCGCCGGCCCCGTGCTCTTCGGGTGGGGCGGGGAGGGCCGACAGCTGGTCCAGGAGGGATGCGGCGAGGTCGCGGAGGTCGGGGCGGGGGGTGGGGGAGGCGCCGGCCGTCAGGGGCGCGGGGTGGCCGCCCGCCTGGTGCCAGCGGGCGGCGATGGCCGTCGCGTCGCGGCCGTCCTCCGCCGCCTGGCGGAGTTCGTGGCCGACGAGGTCCTCCGGCTGGACCCAGGTGACGCGCAGGTTCATCGGACTGCCGCGCCCGTGAGGGTCGCGTACGCGGACTCGTGGGCCCGGCGGCGTGCCGTGTCGCGGGCGAAGACCTCATGGGCGACGGCCGTCAGCGCCCGCGCCGGGGCGTGCAGGTCCAGACGGCTCGCCTCGGCGACCCGCTTCGCCCAGGCGGGCGGTACCGCGGCCTCGCCGGCCAGGGCGCCCACGATCGCGCCCGCCATCGTCGCGATCGAGTCGCAGTCGCGGCCGTAGTTGACCGCGCCCAGGACCGTACGCCGGTAGTCGCCGCCGCCGACGAGCAGCATCCCCAGCGCGATCGGGAGCTCCTCGATCGCGTGCAGCCGCGACGGGCGGCGCGCCCCCAGCGACGGCGCGCGGTAGTCGGGTCCGACCGTGTCGAACGGTGCCACCGCCCGGCGAAGAGGCGCGAGGGCGGACTCGAAGTCCGTGTGCCGGGCCGCGACTTCGGCGACCGCCTCGATCGCCGTGCGGGTGCCGTCCTTCGCCAGGGAGCCGGCGGCGGTCACGACCGACTCCGGGGTCGCGCCCGGTGCGCACGCCGCCGCCACGGCCGCCGCGAACACCCCCGCCGCCTCGCGGCCGTACGAGGACTGGTGCGGCGCCGCGATGTCCAGCGCCTCCGCGTACGCCGCCTCCGGGTGCGCCGCGTTGATCAGACCCACGGGCGCCATGTACATCGCCGCACCGCAGTTGACGATGTTTCCGCTGCCCGCCTCGCGCGGATCGACATGGCCGTAGTGGAGTCGGGCCACGAGCCACTTCTCCGCAAGGAAGACCCGCTGGAGGGGGAGCGCCTCCGTTTCGAGTTCGGGGATCCAGACCGGGTTGCCGATGAGTTCGGGGACGAGGTGGTCGGCCACCGCGTACGCGTCGAGATGGTCACGCACCTTCTCGTACACCCTGATCAGGGCGTGGGTCATCAAGGTGTCGTCGGTGACGTGCCCGTCGCCCTTGTGGTACGGCGCGATGGGACGGGCCGTGCGCCAGGCGTCCCCGTTCCAGGGGCCGACGACGCCGGTGACCCGGCCGCCGTGGCGCTCGACGATCTGCTCGGGGGTGTAGCCCTCCACGGGGCCGCCGAGGGCGTCGCCGACGGCGGCCCCGAGGAGACTTCCGGTGATCCGGTCATCCAGTGTGGGAGTCATGCCGGAATTGTCCACCCGGGGTGGTCAGTTCCGTGTCTCCGAGCAGCCCGGCGAGTTCGACGAGATCCGTGCCCGCGAGGCGGGGGAGCGCGCAGCCGGCCAGCCTGCGACACGCCTCCCGCCAGGTGACGGGGAGGGCGCCGGCGCCGCCGAGCGCACCGGTGAGCGCGCCCGCGAGCGCGGGGGCGGAGTCCGCGACACGCGAGAGACAGGCGGCGGCGGGTACGGCCCCGGCCGCCTCGCCGCGCGCCGCGAGGGCGAGGGCCAGCGCGACCGGGACGGTCTCGGCGGCGGCGATGCCGTAGCTGTAGACGTGGTCGACGATCTGGTGCTCCAGGAGGGGGACCAGCTCGAAGGCGCTCGCGGCGTTCTGCGCCATCTTCACGGCCTGCTGGGCGTTGCGGCCGATCTCGGTGGTCGGCGGGAGTTGCGCGAGGGCCGCCGCCACGGCCTCGTCGACGGTCGCACCGCCGAGGGCTGCGGCGACGGCGGCGGCCATCGCGCGGGCGCCGTGGACGCCGTCGCCGTCCTGGGTGTACCGGGCGTCGAACTCGGCGAGTTCGGCGGCGGCGACCGGGTCTCCCGGGTGGACGATCGCGAGCACGGCGGCGCGGACGCAGGCGGCGTCGTCGAAGTAGTGCGGATTGTCGTGGCCGGTGGCGGGGGGACGCAGCCCGGTGGCGAGGTTGCCGAGCCCGGCGCGCACGGAGATCCGGGCGCGCAGGGGCAGGACGGCGGACTCGACCTCGGGGGCGCGGTCTGCGGCGGCCGCGACCTGGCCGGCGAGGGAGTTCCAGGCGAGGTCGACGGCGGCCCGCAGGCGGCGCTCCGGCGGGAGCGTGGCGAAGAGGGGGCCGGTGGCGGCGAGGACCGCCTCGGCGGTGAAGACCGCCCATTCGGCGTCGTCGGAGGGGCCGAGACGGAGGGGTTCGGGGGGCTGGTTGAGGGCGATGGGGACGGGGAGGGTGGTGGTGGCGTTCTGTTCGGCGAAGGTGTCGAGTTCGCGGGTGAGGCGGCGGGTCCACTCGGGCATGCGGGCGGCGCGGTGGCGGGCCGCGGGCCAGCCGGCGGCGTCGCCCGCCGCGAGGCCGAGAAGGAGGCCGGCGATCTTGGCGGTGCCGGGGCGTCCGTCCTGGGCGCCGGCTCCGGGTCCGCCGTCCGGGCTTCCGTGGGGGGCGGCTCCGGGTCCGCCGTCCGGGCTTCCGTGGGGGGCGGCCCTGTCCAGGGCGCCGCGCTCGTGGTCTGTGCCCGCCCTCTCCCGGACTTCGTCCGCTGGGACCCCCAGCGCCCCGGCGGAGCAGACGCCCACAGGGGACGGAACCGTCGCGGCGGCGTGGGCGGAGCCGTAGGCGCGGTGGGTGGGGTCCGTGGTGGTCATGCCGCCTCCTCCTCGTCCGCCGTCAGCAGGTCCGCGATGTCCAGCACGTGGTAACCCCGCATCGACGGGAGGCAGCTGCCCGTCACCGGGGCGATCGCCGTCGCCCACTCCTCCGGGATCGCCGAGACGCCCGACGCGGCGCCCGCGAGCGCGCCCGCGACCGCCGCCGTCGTGTCGGCGTCGCGGCCCATGTTGACCGCCGTCAGGACCGCCGTGCGGAAGTCGCCGCGGGCCGCCGCGAAGGCGCCGAACGCGAGAGCCACCGCCTCCGGGGCGAGGTCCGTCCACGGGTAGCCGCCGATGACCACCGCCGAGCGGACCGTCCGCTCGCGGACCAGCGGATCGGGGTCCACCCGCTGCGCCGCCACCACCGCGCGGCGCATCGAGCGGGCTGTCCAGGAGTCCATCGGGACCACCGAGAGGGCCGCCGCGATGACCGAGGTCACCGACGCGCCGCCCATCGCCGCCGCGACGCCCGCCGCGACCGCCTGGCCGCCGTAGATGCCCTCGCCGTCGTGGCTCACGGTGCCGTCGATGGCGACCAGCCGGGCCGCCTCCGACGGACGGCCCGCCGCGAAGACCCCGAACGGCGCGGCCCGCATCGCCAGACCGTCCGACCACGCGTGCCGGTGCTGGGCCGAGATGGGTGCGGCAAGGCCCCGCCGGAGGTTCTCCAGCGTGCCGCGCTCGCTGAAGCCCGCCCCGCGGAACGGGCCCTCGTCCAGGTCCGCGATCCAGTGGTGCCAGGCCCGTTCCACGTGCTGGACGGTCAGTGCCGAGCCGTGCCGGGCGAGCAGCAGCCCCGAGAAGATCGCGTACTCGGTGTCGTCCGTGCCGGACGGACTGTCCGTCACGAAGCCCTCGATCCGGCCCCAACGGCGGCGGATCTCCGATGGGCGCATGTTCTCGGCCGGCGCGCCGAGCGCGTCACCGACCGCGAGGCCGAGCAGTGCGCCCCGCGCGCGCTCGCGCGTATCGCATGCCGTCGTTGCCGTCTCGCTCACCATCTCGCACCCCTTTCACGGTTCCTGAATCTCTGCCACATCGGGAGGCGATGACGTCGCAGAAACGTCTCTGTCACCCGGCTGGCACCCCGCCAGAAGAGCAAGGTCAGCCTTACTAAGTACGGCCTGCCTTGCTGGCGCGCCCCTTACGTCGGGCGTATTTTCGAGGGTGCGGGGGCGGCGGGTGCAGCCCGGCCCGCCGGAGGAGACAGGGGAGAGGCATGTCCATCATCGAAGTCCAGGCACCACTGCACGAAGCCCACCGCGACAACCACACGCACCGCGATGTGAACGGCGGCTGGCTTCGCCCGGCGGTGTTCGGAGCCATGGACGGACTGGTCTCCAACCTCGCGCTGATGACCGGTGTCGCGGGTGGCGCGGTCTCGCAGCAGACCATCGTCATCACCGGCCTCGCCGGACTCGCGGCCGGTGCCTTCTCCATGGCGGCCGGCGAGTACACCTCCGTCGCCTCGCAGCGCGAACTCGTCCAGGCGGAACTGGACGTCGAACGCCGCCAGTTGCGCAAGCACCCGATCGACGAGATGGAGGAGCTCGCCGCGCTGTACGTGTCCCGTGGTGTCGAGCCCGCGCTCGCCCGCGAGGTCGCGATGCAGCTGTCCCGCGACCCGGAGCAGGCGCTGGAGATCCACGCCCGTGAGGAGCTGGGCATCGACCCCGACGACCTCCCGTCGCCGATGACCGCCGCCGTGTCGTCCTTCGCCTCGTTCGCGCTCGGCGCCCTGCTTCCCGTACTGCCCTACCTGCTCGGCGCCGGCGCGCTGTGGCCGGCCGTGCTGCTGGCGCTCCTCGGGCTCTTCGGCTGCGGCGCCCTGGTGGCCCGGGTGACGGCGCGCAGCTGGTGGTTCAGCGGACTGCGTCAGCTCGTGCTCGGTGGTGCCGCCGCGGCCCTCACGTACGGACTCGGCATGCTCTTCGGGGCGGCGCTCTGACCTCGCAGCCCTGCCCCCTGTGGACCCCGGAAGGCCCTCGTCCTGCGGCGAGGGCCTTCCGCGTGCATGCTTGCTGTGACGTATATCCCCTGGGCGGATGGGCTGCCCGGTGAGACACTATGCACAGCGCGACATATGTAGCCGTTACCCGGCGGTTTCGAATCCATGACCACCGGGCATGAGGCGTAAGCGCCGCGGGCAATGAGGCTCGCTCTGCGCCGGGTCGTCCGACCCCTGAGAACCACCGTGGAACCCACACTTCACGCGTGAACCACCATCACCGCTCCGTGTCAGCGGTGTCCGCATGTTGGAATGAGCTATCCACTTCGCGAGAAGTCAGCCATCATGTAACCTGCACGAAATTTCGCGGAGGGCCAACGTCGTCCCTCGGCAGCCGCCCTCCCAGACGGAGTCTGGGAGGTGCCCCCAGCCACGACGACGACGGGAGAGCCGATGCGTTCCGACGCCTGGTCGCCCATGGACGGTCGCCCCGCTCCGCAGGGGATGTACGACCCCCGTAACGAACACGACGCCTGTGGTGTCGGGTTCGTGGCCACCCTGACCGGTGTTGCCAGCCACGCCCTGGTCGAGCAGGCGCTGACCGTACTGCGCAATCTCGAGCACCGCGGCGCCACCGGCTCCGAGCCCGACTCCGGAGACGGCGCCGGCATCCTGCTCCAGGTTCCGGACGCCTTCCTGCGCGAGGTCACCGACTTCGACCTCCCCGCCGCCGGCGCCTACGCCGTCGGTATCGCCTTCCTCCCTGCCGACGGCTCCGCACAGGCCGTCTCGCAGATCGAGACGATCGCGTCCGAGGAGGGTCTGAACGTCCTCGGCTGGCGCGAGGTCCCCGTCGCCCCCGAGCTGCTCGGCGCCTCCGCCCGCTCCACCATGCCGGTCTTCCGCCAGCTCTTCGTCGCTGGGGGCACCTCCCAGGCCGAAGGCTCCGGGGGAGGCACCAGCACGGGCATCGCGCTGGACCGCAAGGCGTTCGTGCTGCGCAAGCGCGCCGAGCGTGAGGCCGGGACGTACTTCCCGTCGCTCTCCGCCCGCACCATCGTCTACAAGGGCATGCTGACCACCGGCCAGCTGGAGCCCTTCTTCCCGGACCTGTCGGACCGCCGCTGCGCCACCGCCGTGGCCCTGGTCCACTCCCGGTTCTCCACCAACACCTTCCCGAGCTGGCCGCTGGCCCACCCGTACCGCTTCGTCGCCCACAACGGCGAGATCAACACGGTCAAGGGCAACCGCAACTGGATGACGGCCCGCGAGGCCCAGCTCGCCTCGGACGTCTTCGGTGAGGGCTCGCTGGAGCGGATCTTCCCGGTCTGCACCCCGGACGCCTCCGACTCGGCCTCCTTCGACGAGGTCCTGGAGCTGCTCCACCTCGGCGGCCGTTCGCTGCCGCACTCGGTCCTGATGATGGTCCCCGAGGCGTGGGAGAACCACGAGTCCATGGACCCGGCCCGGCGCGCGTTCTACCAGTACCACTCCACGATGATGGAGCCCTGGGACGGCCCGGCCTGTATCACCTTCACCGACGGCGTCCAGGTCGGCGCGGTCCTGGACCGCAACGGTCTGCGCCCCGGCCGCTACTGGGTCACCGACGAGGGCCTCGTCGTCCTCTCCTCCGAGGTCGGCGTCCTCGACATCGACCCCGCCAAGGTCGTCCGCAAGGGCCGCCTCCAGCCCGGCAAGATGTTCCTCGTCGACACCGCCGAGCACCGGATCATCGAGGACGACGAGATCAAGGCCGGTCTCGCCGCCGAGAAGCCGTACGCCGAGTGGCTGGAGACCGGGGAGATCGAGCTCTCCGACCTCCCCGAGCGCGAGCACATCGTGCACACCCACGCCTCGGTCACCCGCCGCCAGCAGACCTTCGGCTACACCGAGGAAGAGCTGCGCATCATCCTCGCCCCGATGGCCCGCACCGGTGGCGAGCCCCTCGGCTCCATGGGCACGGACTCGCCGATCGCGGCCCTGTCCGAGCGCCCCCGGCTGCTCTTCGACTACTTCACCCAGCTCTTCGCGCAGGTCACCAACCCGCCGCTGGACGCCATCCGCGAGGAGCTCGTCACCTCGCTGCACTCCTCGCTGGGCCCGCAGGGCAACCTGCTCGACCCGACCGCCGCGTCGTGCCGCAGCGTCACGCTGCCCTTCCCGGTGATCGACAACGACGAGCTGGCCAAGCTCATCCACATCAACGCCGACGGCGACATGCCCGGCATGAAGGCCGCGACCCTCTCCGGCCTGTACCGGGTCTCCGGCGGCGGCGACGCGCTCGCCGCCCGCATCGAGGAGATCTGCGCCGAGACCGACGCGGCGATCGAGGGCGGCGCCCACCTGCTCGTCCTCTCGGACCGGCACTCCGACGCCGAGCACGCGCCGATCCCGTCGCTGCTGCTCACCGCGGCCGTCCACCACCACCTCATCCGTACCAAGCAGCGCACCAGGGTGGGTCTGCTGGTCGAGGCCGGCGACGTCCGCGAGGTCCACCACGTGGCCCTCCTCATCGGCTACGGCGCCGCCGCCGTCAACCCGTACCTGGCGATGGAGTCGGTCGAGGACCTGGTCCGCGCCGGCACCTTCATCGAGGGCCTGGAGCCCGAGCAGGCCATCCGGAACCTGATCTACGCCCTCGGCAAGGGCGTCCTCAAGGTCATGTCCAAGATGGGCATCTCGACCGTCGCCTCCTACCGCGGCGCCCAGGTCTTCGAGGCCGTCGGCCTCGACACCGCCTTCGTCGAGAAGTACTTCAACGGCACGGCCACCAAGATCGGCGGCGCCGGTCTCGACGTCGTCGCCAAGGAGGTCGCCGCCCGCCACGCCAAGGCGTACCCCGCCTCCGGCGTCCCCTCCGCGCACCGCGCGCTCGACATCGGCGGCGAGTACCAGTGGCGCCGCGAGGGCGAGCCGCACCTGTTCGACCCGGAGACCGTCTTCCGCCTGCAGCACGCCACGCGCAACAAGCGGTACGACATCTTCAAGAAGTACACGGACCGGGTGAACGAGCAGTCCGAGCGTCTGATGACGCTCCGCGGGCTCTTCGGCTTCGCCGGCGACCGGGAAGCGATCTCCATCGACGAGGTCGAGCCGGTCTCCGAGATCGTGAAGCGGTTCTCGACGGGCGCCATGTCGTACGGCTCCATCTCGCGCGAGGCGCACGAGACCCTCGCCATCGCCATGAACCAGCTGGGCGGCAAGTCCAACACCGGTGAGGGCGGCGAGGACCCGGAGCGCCTCTACGACCCGGCGCGCCGCTCCTCCATCAAGCAGGTCGCCTCCGGCCGCTTCGGCGTGACCAGCGAGTACCTGGTCAACGCGGACGACATCCAGATCAAGATGGCCCAGGGCGCCAAGCCCGGCGAGGGCGGCCAGCTGCCCGGCCACAAGGTCTACCCGTGGGTCGCCAAGACCCGGCACTCCACCCCGGGTGTCGGTCTGATCTCCCCGCCGCCGCACCACGACATCTACTCCATCGAGGACCTGGCTCAGCTGATCCACGACCTCAAGAACGCCAACCCGGCCGCGCGTATCCACGTGAAGCTGGTGTCGGAGGTCGGTGTCGGCACGGTCGCCGCCGGTGTCTCCAAGGCGCACGCGGACGTCGTCCTCATCTCCGGCCACGACGGCGGTACGGGCGCCTCCCCGCTCACCTCGCTGAAGCACGCGGGCGGCCCCTGGGAACTCGGCCTCGCCGAGACCCAGCAGACGCTGCTGCTCAACGGCCTGCGCGACCGGATCGTCGTGCAGACCGACGGCCAGCTCAAGACCGGCCGTGACGTCGTCATCGCCGCGCTGCTCGGCGCCGAGGAGTTCGGTTTCGCGACCGCGCCGCTCGTCGTCTCCGGCTGCGTCATGATGCGCGTCTGCCACCTGGACACCTGCCCGGTCGGCATCGCCACCCAGAACCCGGTCCTGCGCGACCGCTTCTCCGGCAAGGCCGAGTTCGTCGTGAACTTCTTCGAGTTCATCGCCGAGGAGGTCCGCGAGATCCTCGCCGAGCTGGGCTTCCGTACGCTCGAGGAGGCCGTCGGCCACGCCGAGCTGCTCGACACCAGCCGCGCCGTGACGCACTGGAAGGCGCAGGGCCTGGACCTGTCCCCGCTCTTCCACGTGCCCGAGCTGCCCGAGGGCGCGGTCCGTCACGCCCTGATCGAGCAGGACCACGGTCTGGAGAAGGCCCTCGACAACGAGCTGATCGAGCTCGCCGCCGAGGCGCTGGGCGCGGCGACGGCCGAGGACGCCCAGCCGGTCCGGGCCCAGGTCGCGATCCGCAACATCAACCGGACGGTCGGCACCATGCTCGGCCACGAGGTGACGAAGAAGTTCGGCGGCGCGGGTCTCCCGGCCGACACCATCGACATCACCTTCACCGGCTCCGCCGGCCAGTCGTTCGGCGCGTTCCTGCCGGCCGGTGTCACGCTCCGCCTGGAGGGCGACGCCAACGACTACGTCGGCAAGGGGCTCTCCGGCGGCCGCATCGTCGTCCGCCCAGACCGCGGCGCCGACCACCTGGCCGAGTACTCGACCATCGCCGGCAACACCATCGCGTACGGCGCGACCGGCGGAGAGCTGTTCCTGCGAGGCCGCACCGGCGAGCGCTTCTGCGTCCGCAACTCCGGCGCGCTGGTCGTCTCGGAGGGCGTGGGCGACCACGGCTGCGAGTACATGACCGGCGGCACGGCGGTCGTCCTGGGCGAGACGGGCCGCAACTTCGCGGCCGGCATGTCGGGCGGCGTCGCGTACGTCGTCGACCTCGACCGGGACAACGTCAACTCCGGCAACCTGTCCGCCGTCGAGGCGCTGACGGACTCCGACAAGCAGTGGCTGCACGACGTCGTGCGCCGCCACCACGAGGAGACCGGTTCGACGGTCGCGGAGAAGCTCCTTGCCGACTGGCCCGCGAACGCGGAGCGCTTCAGCAAGATCATCCCGACCACGTACAAGGCAGTGCTCGCCGCCAAGGACGCCGCTGAGCTCGCCGGTCTCTCCGAGGCCGAGACCACCGAGAAGATGATGGAGGCGGCGACCCATGGCTGACCCCAAGGGCTTCCTGACCACCGGGCGCGAAGTCGCCAAGACCCGTCCGGTGGGCGAGCGAGTCAAGGACTTCAACGAGGTCTACGTCCCCGGCTCCCTGCTGCCGATCATCAGCAAGCAGGCCGGCCGCTGCATGGACTGCGGCATCCCGTTCTGCCACAACGGCTGCCCGCTCGGGAACCTGATCCCCGAGTGGAACGACTACGCCTACCGCGAGGACTGGGCGCAGGCGTCCGAGCGGCTGCACGCGACCAACAACTTCCCGGAGTTCACCGGGCGGCTCTGCCCGGCTCCGTGCGAGTCGGCGTGCGTGCTCGGCATCAACCAGCCGGCCGTCACCATCAAGAACGTCGAAGTCTCGATCATCGACAAGGCGTGGGACGGGAACGACGTCAAGCCGCAGGCGCCCGAGCGCCTGTCCGGCAAGACCGTCGCCGTCGTCGGCTCGGGCCCGGCGGGTCTGGCCGCGGCCCAGCAGCTCACGCGGGCAGGCCACACGGTCGCCGTGTTCGAGCGCGCGGACCGGATCGGTGGGCTGCTGCGGTACGGCATCCCCGAGTTCAAGATGGAGAAGCGGCACATCAACCGCCGTATCGAGCAGATGCGCGCGGAGGGCACCAAGTTCCGTACGGGTGTCGAGATCGGCCGCGACATCACGGCGACGGACCTGCGCAAGCGGTACGACGCCGTGGTCATCGCCGCGGGCGCCACGACCGCGCGTGACCTGCCGGTCCCGGGCCGCGAGCTGTCCGGCATCCACCAGGCGATGGAGTACCTGCCGCTGGCCAACAAGGTCGTCGAGGGCGACTTCGTGGCCGCGCCGATCACGGCCGAGGGCAAGCACGTCGTCGTCATCGGCGGCGGCGACACCGGCGCGGACTGCGTGGGCACGGCCCACCGCCAGGGCGCGGCCTCGGTCACGCAGCTGGAGATCATGCCGCGACCGGGCGAGGAGCGGTCGGCCGGCCAGCCGTGGCCGACGTTCCCGATGCTGTACAAGGTCACCTCGGCGCACGAGGAGGGCGGCGAGCGGGTCTACTCCGTCTCCACCACCCACTTCGAGGGGGACGAGGACGGCAACGTCCAGTTCCTGCACCTGGTCGAGGTGGAGTTCGTCGACGGCAAGCTCACGCAGAAGCCCGGCACCGAGCGGAGGATCCCGGCGCAGCTGGTCACGCTCGCGATGGGCTTCACGGGTACGGACGTCGAGAACGGCCTGGTGGCGCAGTTTGGTCTAGACCTCGATGAGCGGGGTAACATCGCCCGTGACGCGGACTTCGCCACCAACGTCGGTGGTGTGTTCGTGGCCGGTGACGCCGGCCGCGGCCAGTCGCTGATCGTCTGGGCGATCGCCGAGGGCCGTTCGGCCGCCCGCGGAGTCGACCGCTTCCTGACGGGTGCGAGCGACCTCCCGGCCCCGATCCGCCCGACGGACCGATCCCTGACGGTCTGACCGTCCCGTCCCCGAGACGTCCCGTACAACGACGTACGGAACTGAGCGCGGCGCCCCCCGAATGTCCCCGACCGGACGACTGGGAGGGCGCCGCGGCGCGTCCGGGCGTGGCGCCGCCGTCGCGCAGGACTACTGCGAGCTCATCCGGTGCGGGTGCGACGGGTCCGCCGGGCAGACGAAGGCCCGGTACTCGTCGCGCGCCGCCGAGATCCCGGTCGGCCCGTACAGGTCAGGCGGCCGCGTGGGGTCCCAGACGTCCTGCGCCTCCTCGTACGACAGCCAGCTGCGCCCGCCCCCGCCGGAGTCGATCGTCAGCAGCAGACGCATCTCCGTGCCACAGGCGCCGCAGTACACCCGCATCAGGTCCGTCCGGTGCCAGGAGTCCCAGCCGCCGATCTTCCAGCCCGGCGCGAGGGAGAGATCGTACTGGTAGCCGGGCGCCGCGTCCCCGGCTCGCTCCCGCAGGGCACCCTCCCAGGCGTCGATCCGCTCGACCAGTTCCCCGGGAAGGCGGTCCGCGAAGGGGTACTCGACGACCTGCTCGGGGAACAGCACGCACGGGTTCGGCAGAAACTCCTTCCGCTCCACGACCGGCGGTTCCGGCTGGTCGGTGAGCACCTCCCGTACGTCCGCCGCACGCCGCCAGAGCAGCCGCGTCGACGGGCCGTAGTCGTCGGGCGAGGCGTCGTCATGCCCCCTGAACGGACACCACAGCACCTGCAGCAGGTCCGTCCCGGGCGGCGCGAACACCGCGAGGTCCGGCACGTCACGGACGTGGAACTGGGCCAGGGCGAGCAGCGGGAGCGGGGAGCCGTCGTGCCGGTCCGGCTGGTAGCCGGAGCAGGTCATCTCGTCCAGCTCCGCTCGTTCGGCGTCGGTGTACGGCACGTGGTCGGCGTCGGCCGGCCGGGGACGCGCCCAGGCGGCCTCGACGATCCGTTCGTACCGCCGTGCCCGCTCCGGACGCACGCCACGTGCCCGTCCGTGTGCCTCCCCGCACACCGGCCACGCCTCGTCCGCCGGCCACAGCAGCGGCCCGCCCACCGAACTGTCCGCCGCGGTCGGCGTGCCCCGGCGCGGGTGCAGCAGCGTCGCGGTGCGGGCGCACGCCCTGAGTTCGGGGAAGGGGATCGTGATGTCCAGCGGACGGTACGGCGTGGTCGGTCTCACTCGTCCAGGCTAGCGAGCCGGCCCGCAGCGCCCGCCAGGGCCGCGTCCGCTTCCGGAAGCCCCCCCCGCGCCCCCAGGAACCCGGGAAGACGCCGGTGTGCAGCCGCACTTCGGCGCGGACCCCCGCTGAGGAGAGCCGGCGGGCGCACGCGGCACCCGCCCTCGCCGCCCCTCACACCCTCCTCATGCCGGACTTCCCCGGCTTCGGCGCGAGCGCGCAGCCGGCCGACCACACGGACGATGCGCGTACGCTCGGGAGTCCATGAGGGTGAGGAGTCCGCGCGGCAGCGGTCCGCGTGGTCCTGGGGAGGGGGAGCCGTCCGTGGCACTGAGTCTGCGTAAGGTCGAGGAGACCGCACCGGCGCTGGTGAGTCTCTACAAGTCGGCGGGGGTCTCGCTGCGCAAGCACGGGATGGACGGGCAGCGCGTCGCCGTCTACCTCGTGCTCGACTACTCGGGCTCGATGAAGCCGTACTACAAGGACGGCAGCGTCCAGGCGCTGGCCGACCGGGTGTTGGGCCTCTCGGCCAACCTGGACGACGACGGGCGGGTGCCCGTGGTCTTCTTCTCCACCGACATCGACGCCGAGACCGAGATCGAACTCGCCGACCACCAGGGGCGGATCGACCGGATCGTCGCCGGGCTCGGCCATATGGGCAAGACCAGCTACCACCTGGCGATGGACGCGGTCATCGACCACTACCTCGACAGCGGCACCACCGCGCCCGCGCTCGTCGTCTTCCAGACCGACGGCGGGCCGATCAACAAGCTGGCCGCGGAACGGTACGTCTGCAAGGCGGCGAAGCTGCCGCTCTTCTGGCAGTTCGTCGGCTTCGGCGACCCCGGCAGCCGGCAGTTCGAATTCCTGCGCAAGCTGGACGAGCTGGCGGTTCCGGACAAGCGACTCGTCGACAACGCCGGGTTCTTCCACGCCGGAGCGGACCCGCGCAGGGTCCCGGACGCCGAGTTGTACGACCGGATCCTCGCCGAGTTCCCCGCCTGGCTCTCCGCCGCCCGGGCCGCCGCCGTCGTCCGCCCGTGAGACGCCGGCAGCCCCGGAACCGCGGGAAACCCGCTGGCTCGCGGGGTGTTGACCAGGTGATAGTGGCAGCATGGCATCTCTTGTGCGACACGTGACGTTCGACTGCTCCGACGCGTACGGTCTGGCGACCTTCTGGGCCGAGGTCCTGGACGGAAAGGTCTCCGAGGACGACGTCCCCGGTGACCCCGAGGCGCTGGTCCACTCCGCGGGGGCGGATCTCCTCTTCATCCAGGTACCCGAAGGGAAGACGGTCAAGAACCGGGTCCATCTGGACCTGAGACCGGAGGACCGCAGCCGGGACGCGGAGGTCGAGCGGCTGCTGGCCGTCGGCGCCACGATGGTCGGCGACCATCGGAACGCGGACGGTACGGGCTGGGCCACGCTGGCCGACCCCGAGGGCAACGAGTTCTGCGTGGAGCGGTCGGCAGCCGAGCGCGGGGAGTAGCCCGGGCCGGCGGTCCGGGCCGCGGAGTCGCCGATCCGGACCGAGGAGCAATCCAGACAGAAGGTGTCGGGAATCCGGTGTTTCCTGGAGTCATGGGAGACACCGGAACCGGAACCACCTGGGCGGCCTTCGAGACCGCCGAGCCCGCGTTCGCCACGACCGTGCGCGAACGCTTCGGGCAGTACACCCACCACTCGCTCGCCACCGTACGGAAGGACGGCTCGCCGCGGCTCAGCGGCATCGAGGCCGACTTCCGCTGGGACGAGCTGTGGCTCGGCATGATGCCGAACTCCCGCAAGGCGCTGGACCTCCGTCGCGACGGCCGCTTCGCGCTCCTCGCCAACCCGGGCTCGGGGACGGACATGGGCGGCGGCGACGTCCGGATCTCGGGCCGTGCCGTCGAGATCACCGACCCGGCGGCGCTGGAGCGGTACGCGGAGGCCGTGGGCATGCCGTTGCCGTTCCATGTCTTCCGCGTGGAGGTGACGGAGGTGGTCCGCACCTTCGTCGAGGGCGACGACCTGGTCGTCCGCACCTGGTCACCGGGGCGCAGGGTGCGGACGATCCGTCGCGGTACGGACGACAGTCCGCCGCGCGAGCAGTCATGATCCGCCGTACGTGTCGAGGACACGGGACCGGCACCAGGACGGCGTTCCCCAGGCGTCCCTGAGCGGCCGGGCCTTGCGGAGCCAGAGGGAGAGGTCGAGCTCCTCGGTGTAGCCGACGGCGCCATGGATCTGCAGGGCCGTCCGGGCGGCGGTGTAGGCGGCCTCGCCGGCCGTGACCTTGGCAGCCGCGAGATCGGTGCTCGCGAAGGTGAGCGCCGCTCCGAAGACCAGGGGGCGGGCGAACTCGAGCGCGATCAGGGTGTCGGCCAGCCGGTGCTTGACCGCCTGGAAGGAGCCGATCTCCGTACCGAACTGCCGGCGCTGCTTCGCGTACGCCACGGTCCGGTCGAGCAGCGTCAGGCCGACGCCGAGCGCCTGAGCGGCGGTCGCCAGCACGGCCCAGTCCCGGGCGTGCGCGACGGCGGCCGTCACGGCGGGCCCCGCGGCCAGCACCTCCCCGCCGGGCGCGGGCCGGGCGAACCGGCGCGAGGGATCGGCACCGACGCGTACGACCTCGTGGCCGCGGGCGATCCGGAGCTCGTCCGCCTCGACGACGAGGACCAGGTCGGCGCGGTCCGCGTCCAGGGCGGCGCCCCGGGGCGGGGCGGGCGGCGCGGCCATCGCCAGCGTCGCGATCGTCCCGCCCGCGGCGATCCCCGGGAGCAGACGCTTCGCGGGGCCGTCGTCGCCCCGGCGCGCCAGCTCCGCGAGCAGGGCCGAGGCCGCCACGGTCTCGGCCACCGGGCCCGGCACCCCGTGCCGCCCCAACTCCACGAACGCGGTGGCCAGTTCGACCGGCAGTGGGCCCACGCCCTCGTACGGCTGCGGTACCGCGAGCGCGAAGACGCCCGCGTCCGCGAGGCGGGCCCACAGGGCGCGGCCCGGGGACGGATCGCCCGCCGCCCAGGCCCGTATCGCCGACGGCGTCCCCGCCGCAGTCAGCATCGCGTCCAGCGAGCGCGCGAAGGCGCGCTGCTCCTCCGTCGCCGGGAATCGCATCAGCGCCGCCCCTTCGGCAGGCCGAGCAGCCGCTCGGCGATGATGTCGCGCTGGATCTCGTTCGTGCCGGCGTAGATCGGGCCCGCGAGGGAGAAGACGTATCCCTCCGCCCACGCGCCGTCCGCCGACTCCGCCTCGTCGCCCAGCAGATCGAGGGCCGTCTCGTGCAGCGCGATGTCGTACTCCGACCAGAAGACCTTGTTCAGGCTCGACTCCGCCCCGATCTCCCCCGCTCCCGTCTCCGCTCGGGCGGGGGTGCCCCCGGCCCCCGCCGCGAACCGCGCGGCGGCGCCCGCCGTGAAGAGCTGGTACGCCCGCGCCCCGATCACCGCGTCCGCGACCCGGTCGCGCAGCCCCGGGTCGCGGGGCGAGGCGTCGCGCAGCCCCGGGTCGCGGGGCGAGGTGCCGCGCGGCTCCGGGTCGCGGGGCGAGGCGTCGCGCGGTCCCGGGTCGCGGGGCGAGGTGCCGCGCGGCTCCGGGTCGCGGGGCGAGGCGTCGCGCGGTCCCCGGTCCTCCTCGCCCTCGCGCCAGAGCCGTACGAGCCGGTCGGCGGCGGCGAGGAAGCGGCCGGGGGAGCGGAGCATGAGCCCGCGCTCGTTGCCGGTCGTGGACATCGCGATCCGCCAGCCCTGGCCGGGCTCCCCGATCACGTCCTCGTCCGGCACGAAGACGTCGTCGAGGAAGAGCTCGGCGAAGGCCGGCTTCCCGTCGAGCCGCCCGATCGGCCGGACCGTCACCCCCGGCGCCCGCAGGTCGAACATCAGATACGTCAGCCCCCGGTGCGGCCGGGCGGGGTCCGTCTCCGGGTCGGTGCGGAAGATGCCGAAGGCCCGGTCCGCGAAGGCCGCCCGCGAGGACCAGGTCTTCTGCCCGGACAGCAGCCAGCCGCCGGGCGTCCGTACCGCGCGCGAGGTCAGGGAGGCCAGGTCGGAGCCGGACTCCGGTTCCGACCAGGCCTGCGCCCAGACGACCTCGCCGGTCGCCATCGGCGGCAGCACCCGGGCCCGCTGCTCCTCCGTGGCGTGGTCGAAGAGGGTCGGGGCGAGCAGGTTGATGCCGTTCTGCGTGACCCGTCCCGGCGCCCCCGCCGCGTAGTACTCCTCCTCGAAGACCAGCCACCGGAAGATGTCGGCGTCCCGGCCTCCGTACCGCTCGGGCCAGGAGACGACCGACCAGCGGTCGGCGGCCAGCTCCGCCTCCCAGGCGCGGTGTGCCGCGAAGCCCTCCTCGGTCTCCAGGGAGGGCAGCGGCTCCGCGGGCACATGGGCCCGCAGCCACTGGCGGGCCTCCGCGCGGAAGGCGTCCTCCTCGGCGCTGCACGACGGGTCCATCGGGGCTCCTTCCCTAACAAGTGTTTGGTAGGTTAACGTACGGCCATGAGCAGCGCCATGAGCAGTGTCGAGGAGTTCCGCACCGAGATACGCGCCTGGCTGCGGGCCCATCTCAAGGGCGAGTTCGCCGGCCTCAAGGGACTCGGCGGACCGGGCCGCGAACACGAGGCCTTCCCTGAACGCCTCGCCTGGGAACGCCACTTGGCCGCCCACGGCTGGACCTGCGTCGGCTGGCCCACGGAGTACGGCGGACGGGGGGCGAGCATCGAGGAGCAGCTCGCCTTCCACGAGGAGTACGCCCTCGCCGACGCCCCCGCCCGCGTCAACCACATCGGCGAACAGCTCCTCGGCCCCACCCTCATCGACCACGGCACCGAGGCGCAGAAAGCCCGCTTCCTGCCCCCGATCCGGGCCGTCGAGGAGCTCTGGTGCCAGGGCTACAGCGAACCCGACGCCGGCTCCGACCTCGCCGCCGTCCGCACCCGCGCCGTCCGCGAGGGCGACGCATGGGTGATCGACGGCCGGAAGATGTGGACCTCGCTCGCCCACGAGGCCCAGTGGTGCTTCGTCGTCGCCCGCACCGAGCCCGGCTCCCGGCGCCACGCCGGACTCTCCTACCTCCTCGTCCCCCTGGACCAGCCGGGCGTCGAGGTACGGCCGATCGTCCAGCTCACCGGCACCAGCGAGTTCAACGAGGTCTGCTTCGACGGAGCCCGGACCGCCGCCGCGAACGTCGTCGGCGCCCCCGGCGACGGCTGGCGCATCGCCATGGCCACCCTCGGCTACGAACGCGGCGTCTCCACCCTCGGCCAGCAGGTCGGATTCCGCCGCGAGCTGGAAGGCCTCATCGCGCTCGCCCGACGCAACGGCGCCCTCGCCGACCCGCTGATCCGCGACCGGCTCACCCTGGCCTGGGCCGGACTCCAGGCCATGCGCGCGAGCGCCCGGCGCGGCACCGACCCCTCGACGGCCAAGCTCTCCTGGTCGCACTGGCACCGCGACCTCGGCGAGCTGGCCATGGACGTCCGCGGCGCCGCCGCCACGGTCGTCGCCGCCGAGCCGTACGAACTCGACCAGTGGCAGCGGCTGTTCCTCTTCTCCCGCGCCGACACCATCTACGCCGGATCCAGCGAGATCCAGCGCAACCTCATCGCCGAGCGGGTGCTCGGCCTCCCCAAGGAGCCGCGCCCATGACCCCGCCCGCCGCCCCGCCCCCGTACGTTCCCGGGCACGGACTGCTCACCGGCCGTACCGCGGTCATCACCGCCGCAGCCGGCGCCGGCATCGGCGGGGCCACCGCCCGACGCTTCCTGGAGGAGGGCGCCAGGGTCCTGATCAGCGACGCGCACGCCCGCCGCCTCAAGGAGACCGAGGCCTCCCTCGCCGCCGAGTTCGGCGCGGACCGCGTCGACGCGCTGCCCTGCGACGTCACCGACGAGTCCCAGGTCCAGGCCCTCTTCGACACCGCCGTACGGCTCCACGGCCGGCTCGACGCCGTCGTCAACAACGCCGGGCTCGGCGGCACCGCCGCGCTCGTCGACATGACGGACGCCCAGTGGAGCCGCGTCCTGGACGTCACGCTGGGCGGAACCTTCCGCTGCACCCGCGCCGCCCTGCGCCACTTCGCGGAGGCCGACCACGGCGGTGCGATCGTCAACAACGCCTCCGTCGTCGGCTGGCGCGCACAGGCCGGCCAGTCCCACTACGCCGCCGCCAAGGCCGGCGTCATGGCCCTCACCCGCTGCGCCGCCGTCGAGGCGGCGCCGTACGGCGTCCGCGTCAACGCCGTCGCCCCGTCCCTCGCCATGCACCCGCACCTGGTCAAGGTCACCTCCGCCGAGCTGCTCGCCGAACTCACCGCGGCCGAGGCCTTCGGGCGGTACGCCGAACCCTGGGAGGTCGCCAACGTCATCGTCTTCCTCACCGGCGCGTACTCCTCGTACATGACCGGCGAGACCGTCTCGGTCAGCAGTCAGCACGCGTAGGACCAGAATGGACGTGTGCCGAAGACCGTCAGCAGCAACAGCAAGAAGAAGCCCCCGGTGAGCGCCTCGCCCGAGCGCCGCCGGGAACTCCTGGACACCGCGGCCGAGGTGTTCGCCGCCCAGGGGTACAACGCCACGACCGTACGGAAGATCGCCGACGCCGCCGGCATGCTCGCCGGCAGCCTCTACTACCACTTCGACTCCAAGGAATCGATGCTCGACGAGATCCTCTCCACCTTCCTGACCGAGCTGTGGGAGGGGTACGACGCCGTCCTCGCCGCCGGACTCGGCCCCAGGGAGACCATCGAGGCCCTCGTCACCGAGTCCTTCCGGGAGATCGACCGGCACCGCGCCGCCGTCGCGATCTACCAGAAGGAGTCCAGGCACCTCACCGACCAGCCCCGCTTCCACTACCTCTCGGACTCGCAGCAGAAGTTCGAGAAGGCGTGGCTGGGCACGCTGGAGCGCGGGGTCGAGGCCGGGACCTTCCGCGCCGACCTCGACATCCGGCTCACCTACCGGTTCGTGCGCGACACCGTCTGGGTCGCCGCGTCCTGGTACCGCCCGGGCGGACAGCACAGCCCGGACGAGATCGCCCGCCAGTACCTGTCGATGGTCCTGGACGGAATCGCCGTACGTTCCTAGACGTCTGGAGGAGTTGTCATGGCCGAGGCCTACATCGTCGAAGCGGTCCGCACCCCGGTGGGCCGCCGCAGGGGAGGCCTGGCCTCCGTCCACCCGGCGGACCTCGGCGCGCACGTCCTGAAGGCCCTCGTCACCCGCTCGGGCGTCGACCCCTCGGCCGTCGAGGACGTCGTCTTCGGCTGCCTCGACACCGTGGGCCCGCAGGCCGGCGACATCGCCCGTACGGCATGGCTGGCGGCGGGCCTCCCCGAGGAGGTCCCCGGTGTCACGATCGACCGCCAGTGCGGCTCCTCGCAGCAGGCCGTGCACTTCGCGGCGCAGGGTGTGCTGTCCGGCACGCAGGATCTGGTCGTGGCCGGCGGCACCCAGAACATGTCGATGATCCCGATCGCCTTCGCCTCCCGGCAGGCCGCCGAGGCCCTCGGCCTGAGCGAGGGCCCCTACGCGGGTTCCGAGGGATGGCGCGCCCGGTACGGCGACGCGCCCGTCAACCAGTTCCACGGCGCCGAGCTGATCGCGAAGAAGTGGGGCATCACCCGCCGTGACCAGGAGGAGTTCGCCCTGCGGTCCCACGAGCGGGCGCTGCGCGCGATCGACGAGGGCCGCTTCGCGCGCGAGACCGTCCCCTACGGCGA
The DNA here is from genome assembly GCF_042668715.1 of Streptomyces sp. NPDC057271. Classification (NCBI taxonomy): domain Bacteria; kingdom Bacillati; phylum Actinomycetota; class Actinomycetes; order Kitasatosporales; family Streptomycetaceae; genus Streptomyces; species Streptomyces sp. NPDC057271. The sequence goes on along the minus strand of NZ_JBHUYJ010000031.1, from coordinate 10,582 downwards.
CGTGACCGTGGACGAGGGCCCGCGCCGGGACACCGGCCTGGAGAAGATGGCCGGCCTGAGGCCCGTCGTCGACGGCGGCACGATCACGGCGGCCTGCTCCTCCCAGGTCTCCGACGGCGCCGCGGCGATGCTCCTGGCGAGCGAGCGGGCCGTACGGGAACACGGCCTCACCCCGCGCGCCCGCGTCCACCATCTCTCGGTGCGGGGCGAGGACCCGGTCCGGATGCTCTCCGCCCCGATCCCGGCCACCGCGTACGCCCTGAAGAAGACGGGCATGACCATCGACGACATGGACCTCGTCGAGATCAACGAGGCCTTCGCCCCGGTCGTCCTCGCCTGGCTGAAGGAGACGGGCGCCGACCCGGAGCGGGTGAACGTCAACGGCGGCGCGATCGCCCTGGGCCACCCCCTGGGCGCGACGGGCGTGAAGCTGATGACGACGCTGCTCCACGAACTGGAACGCACGGGCGGCCGCTTCGGCCTCCAGACGATGTGCGAGGGCGGCGGCCAGGCCAACGTGACGATCATCGAACGGCTCTGAGGGGCGGCACGTGCCGTCCGGCCGGAGGCCGGCGCAGGCGCCCGAAGCCCGTGAGGCCCCGGGGCCCAGCGGTGCGAGGGGCACCCCCGGTGTGACGCTCGTCGCCGTCCCGCCCTCAGGGCGGGACGGCGTGCTAAGGTTCTCGTGTTGCTAGTTGGTACCCATGAACTTTATGTGCGCCTGACGGGAATGTTCCTCAGGCGCAATTTTGTTTTCCGGACTCTCCGGGATGGGACCCTTACCTATTCAGGAGATAATTGTGGCTACCGGAACCGTGAAGTGGTTCAACTCGGAAAAGGGCTTCGGCTTCATCGAGCAGGACGGCGGCGGCGCCGACGTCTTCGCCCACTACTCCAACATCGCGACCTCCGGCTTCCGTGAGCTGCAGGAAGGCCAGAAGGTCACCTTCGACGTCACGCAGGGCCAGAAGGGCCCGCAGGCGGAGAACATCCTCCCGGCCTAATTGCCGGACGCGTTTCTCGCAGCCGGGACCCGCACCGCGCAGGTGCGGGTCCCGGCTTGTGCTGTGCTCAGGCCAGGAAGGCATTTCCCATGACCCGCTCCGAAAGGCGGCCCCGCCGGGCCGCGGAATCCCGCTCCGGAAACCCGTCCGGAAATACCCGCCGTGGCTCCGCCGCCGCCCCCAAGGGCAAGGCCAAGGGCGCCGGCCGTGGCCGTGGACCGGCCTCGCCTCCCCCGCCGCGTGAGTTCACCCTGCCCGAGACGCTGACGCCCGCGCTCCCCTCCGTCGAGTCCTTCGACGCCCTCGACATGCCCGCCGCCCTGGTCAAGACGCTGGGCGCCCAGGGCGTGACCGAGCCCTTCCCGATCCAGGGCGCGACCCTCCCGAACTCGCTCGCCGGCCGGGACATCCTCGGCCGCGGCCGCACCGGCTCCGGCAAGACCCTCGCCTTCGGCCTCGCGCTCCTCGCCCGCACCGCGGGCCGCCGCGCCGAGCCCAAGGCCCCGCTCGCCCTGGTCCTGGTGCCCACGCGCGAGCTCGCCCAGCAGGTCACCGACGCCCTCGCCCCGTACGCCACCTCGGTGCAGCTGCGGCTCGCCACGGTCGTCGGCGGTCTGTCGATCACCAAGCAGGCCAACTCCCTGCGCCGTGGCGCCGAAGTCGTCATCGCCACGCCCGGCCGTCTGAAGGACCTCATCGAGCGGGGCGACTGCCGGCTCGACCAGGTCGCGATCACGGTCCTCGACGAGGCCGACCAGATGGCCGACATGGGCTTCATGCCGCAGGTCACCGCGCTGCTCAAGCAGGTCGAGCCCGACGGTCAGCGGATGCTCTTCTCGGCGACGCTCGACCAGAACATCGACCGGCTCGTGAAGATGTTCCTCGACGACCCGGTCGTGCACTCCGTCGACCCGTCCGCCGGCGCTGTCACGACGATGGAGCACCACCTGCTCTACATCGCCGACGAGACCGACAAGAAGGCCGTCACGCTGAGGATCGCCGCCCGCGACGGTCGCACGATCCTCTTCCTGGACACCAAGCGTGCCGTGGACCGGCTGGTCAAGCGGCTGCTCGCCAGTGGCGTACGGGCCTCCGGCCTGCACGGCGGCCGCTCGCAGCCGCAGCGCAACCGCACCCTGGACCAGTTCAAGAACGGCCAGGTCACCGCGCTCGTGGCGACCAACGTGGCGGCCCGCGGCATCCACGTCGACGACCTCGACCTGGTCGTGAACGTCGACCCGCCGATCGACCACAAGGACTACCTGCACCGAGGCGGCCGCACCGCCCGGGCCGGCGAGTCCGGCAGCGTCGTCACACTCGTCCTGCCCGAGCAGAAGCGCGACATGGGCCGCCTGATGTCGAACGCCGGCATCAGCCCGCGTACGGCGCAGATCAAGTCCAGCGACGAGGAACTGACCCGCCTCACCGGCGCCCGAGAGCCCTCGGGCGTCCCGGTCGTCATCGAGGTCCCGCAGCCGACCCCGCCCGCGCAGCCCCGGACCGGCGGCCAGCGCTCCCGTCGCGGTGGCGGCGGCCGTTCCCGCTCGGGCGCCACCACCCGTACGGGTACGACTGGTTCGCGTACCCCTGCGGGCACGGGCGGTTCGCGTACCGGTGCGGGCACGGGCGGTTCGCGTACGGGGACGGCCGGCGCCCCCGGCCGCACCCGCGGCGGCGGCTCCGGCGGCGGCCGTGGCGGCCGCCGGGGCGGCGGAGCCGCGACGCAGGGCTAGCGATCAGGGCGGTGTCCGGCTAGTCGACGAGACGGTCCTGGAGCCTGGCCAGCGTGCCCAGCTCCAGGCCGAGTCCGTCGGTGAGGTAGCGGAACAGGCTGCCGTACCCCGTCCTCACCTCGTCGAGCGCGGTCCTCAGATACTCGGGCCGTACCTCCTGCAGGGGGATGAGCAGGTCCGGGTTCTGCATCAGGCCGCCCTGCTTCAGGCCCTCCCGTACCTTCGCGTCGTGCGCGGCTCGGAAGGTGTTCGAGGCCAGGTAGTCGCCGACGACCGTCTGCTCCGGCACGCCCAGGACCGTCAGGAGCAGGTAACTCGTCCAGCCCGTACGGTCCTTGCCCGACGTGCAGTGGTACAGCGAGGGTGTGGAGCCGAGCCCGGCCAGCTCGCGGAGGGTGAGGCCGAGCTGGGCGCGGTTCGCCGCGCTCGTGACGAAGGTCCGGTACACCTCGTGCATGAACGCGGCCGCCCTGCCGCCGCCCAGCATCTGCTCCTGGCGCACCGGGTCGCGGGAGCCGATCGCCGCGAGCAGCTGCCCGAACAGACCGTTGTCGGTGACCGGCCGCGACACCGGGACGAGCCCGGACGGAAGCCGGTCCGCACCGTCGTACTGGACCTCCAGCGGGATCCGGAAGTCGACGACCCGCCCCAGGCGCAGCCCGGCGAGAGCCGTCACATCGGCGTCGGTCAGCTTGCTCAGCGCGTCGGCGCGGTAGACCAGACCGTGCCGGACCCGGTCGCCCGTGTAGGTGAGGTAGCCGCCCAGGTCACGTACGTTGACCGCGCCCTGGAGCGGGATGTGGCGGACGGTCGCGGCGCGGGGCCGGCTCCGGGGCGCCGCGACGGCCGGGGCGGTGACCGCCGCGAAGGCGGCGGCGGTGGCGGTGCTCAGCAGTGCGCGTCTCGACAGTGGCATGACGGAACTCTCCTGGGAGGATGAGGGTTCACCCTGGTGGTGGCAGGGTGCGGAGCACGTGCTCGGCCTCGGACATGACCCGCAGGACGAGTTCCTCGCAGCTCGGGAGGTCCTCGATGACACCCGCGACCTGTCCGGACGCCATGACACCGAGGTCGGTGCGGCCCTCGACCATGGACGCTCTGAGGAGCATGGGAGTGTTCGCGGCGAGCAGGACCTGGCTCCACGACAGGTCCTTGCCGTGTCTCATCGCGAGACCGTCGCGGACCATCCGCGACCAGGAGAGGCCCGAGATCCCGCGGAAGCCCGCCGCGTGGCGGACCGCCTGCGCCAACGCCCTTACACGGCCCGCCCGTTCGAGGGCGGCGACCATCTCCGTACGGAGCATCCGGTGCGGCAGTCCGTCGACGGCGGTGGTCACCGTCACGTCCTTGACCGTCGCCGCGAGGTACCTCGCCTTGACGGCGTCGGGGACGGTGGAGTCCGAGGTGAGCAGGAACCGCGTGCCCATGGCGATGCCCGCGGCCCCGTAGGAGAGCGCGGCCACCAGACCGCGGCCGTCGTGGAAGCCGCCCGCGGCGATCACCGGGATGTCGACCGCGTCGACGACCTGCGGCAGCAGGACCGTCGTGGCCACCTCCCCGGTGTGCCCGCCGCCCTCCCCGCCCTGCACGATCACCGCGTCCGCGCCCCAGGCCGCGACCTTCTCGGCGTGCCGCCGCGCCCCGATCGAGGGGACGACGACCACGCCCGCGTCCTTCAGCTCCGCGATCAGTGCGCGGGACGGGGCCAGCGCGAAGGAGGCGACCCGCACCCCCTCCTCGATGATGATCCGGACCCGTTCACCGGCGTCGCCCGCGTCCGCGCGCAGATTGACCCCGAACGGCAGGTCCGTACGGGACTTCACCTCGCGGACCGCGGACCGCAGCTCCTCGACCGTCATCGTCGCGGAGGCGAGGACGCCGAGGGCGCCCGCCTCGGCCGTGGCCGTGACCAGGCGGGGGCCCGCGACCCAGCCCATGCCGGTCTGGACGATCGGGTGGCGGACTCCGGTCAGCCTGGTGAGCGCCGTCTCCATCAGACCCGGACCTCCCTCTCCCGCAGCCCCCGGGGGTCGATCACCTCGCGGATCAGCCGCAGCTCCTCGGCGGTCGGTGCGCGGGTGTACGGGACGTCGTCGCCGATCGCGAGGTCGAAGCCGGTGGCCTCCCGGACCTGGTCCACGGTGACGCCCGGGTGCAGGGAGGCGAGCCGCATCGAGCGGTCGGGCGTCTCGAAGTCGAAGACGCCGAGGTCGGAGACGACCCGGGGAATCCGGTGGAAGCGGTCCACCCCGGCGGCGGCCGCACGGTCGTGACCGACGCCGCTGACCATGTCCACGCGCTCGACGAAGACCCGGGGGGAGTGCTTCGGGACCCAGTAACTCACCGGGTTGTTGAGAGTGTTGACCGGCGCTCCGCGCACACCGAGGAGTTGCCGGGCCGGCCGGGACCAGTCGCCGATGCAGGAGATGTTCTGGTTGCCGTACCGGTCGATCTGGCTCGCCCCCATCATGACGTGCCGCCTGCCGCCGGTGACCATCGTCAGATGGCGGCGGTACGGCAGCCAGCCCTCGACCTCCCCGTCGAGGCCTACGAGCATCGCCTCGCCGTCGGTCAGCAGCAGCTCGGGAGCGAAGGAGCGCTTGGCGAGCCGGGCGCCGAAGGAGGAGACGGGGGCCATGGCGGCGGCGAGCACCTCGCCGTCGCCCCGCCAGGCCTCGGCGCAGGCGAGGACGCAGTACTCGGCGCGCGTGGGCGGGGGGAGGGGGGCCGGGCCGGTCATCGCTGCTCCTCGTGCCAGGTCCGTACGGCCTGCTGGTAGTCGTCCTCGCTCTTGCCGGAGAGGAAGCGCTCGGCGAACTCGGTCCAGGGGGTGGACGCGTAGAGGCTCTGGAAGGGTTCGTCGCGGTCGTGGTCGGGGGCGCAGGAGGTGAAGTGGGCGCCGTTCGGGGTCTCGGCCACACCGGTGACGCTGTGCCGGCTGACGAGCAGGGACTGCGGGGCGGTGCCGGGGTCGAACCGCTCGACGATCCGTTCGCAGGAGACGTACGCGGTGTCGGCGGCCTCGCAGAAGAGGTCGTCGAAGTACGGGTCGGGGCCGAGGTACTGGCCGTTGCCGAGCCGGTCGGCGCGGTTGAGGTGGACGAAGGCGGCGTCCATGCGCAGGGCGGGTACGGCGACGAACGTCTCGCCGTCGTCGTACGGCGAGGTGATGGTGCGCAGCTCGGGGTTGACCGTCATCACGTCCGAGCCGAGCCCGGCCCGGACGGGCATGAAGGGCAGCCGGTTGGCGGCGGCGTGCAGGCCCCACATGAACATGGCCTCGTCCAGCTCGGTCATGGCGAAGTCGCCGCGCTCGCGGGCGGCGCGGAAGTGCGGTTCGAGGGGGATGGAGTCCAGGGTGGTGAAGGCGGCCACCAGGCGGCGGATCCGGCCCGCCGCGGCCAGCAGGCCCACGTCGGGGCCGCCGTAGGAGATCACCGTGAGATCGGTGATCTCGGACCGGAGCACCGCTCTGACCAGGGCCATCGGCTTGCGGCGCGAGCCCCAGCCGCCGATGCCGAGCGTCATGCCGGAGCGGAGCCGACCCACCACCTCGTCGGGTGTCATGGTCTTGTCGGTCACGGGGAACCCTCCTTGGCCTCGTCCTTGCCGAAGGTCGCGCGCACGCGGTCGGCGACCCCGCTGAGGTTCGCCTCGAAGGTGAAGCCCTGCTCGAAGCGGTAGCTGCGGCGCACGTCCACCGGGTCGATGCCGTTGATGGCGGCCTTGGCGAGCCGGATCAGATACCCGTCCTTCCGGGCGATCTCGGCCGCCAGCTCCAGCGCCGCGCCGAGGAGTTCCTCGCGCGGCACGACCTTCCACACCGAGCCGTGGGCGTGCAGTTCGGCGGCGGTGGCGGTACGCGAGGTGTAGTACAGCGCGCGCATCAGGTGCTGGGGGACGAGCCGGGCCAGATGGGTGGCGGCGCCGAGCGCGCCCCGGTCGAGCTCGGGCAGTCCGAAGGTGGCGTCCTCGGAGGCGACGATCGCGTCCGCGTTGCCGACGAGTCCGATGCCGCCGCCCAGGCAGAAGCCGCCGACCGCCGCCACGACCGGCACCTCGCACTCGTACACCGCCGTGAACGCCTCCGCGCAGCCGTGGTTGGCGCCGATGAGACTCCCGTGCCCGGTGTCCCGCTGCATCTCCTTGATGTCGACCCCGGCGTTGAAACCACGGCCCGCGGCGGCGAGGACGACACAGCGGGTCCCCGGGTCCCGGCCGGCCGCGCGGACGGCGTCGGCGAGGTCGTACCAGCCCTGTACGGGAAGGGCGTTGACCGGTGGGAAGTCGACGGTGACAAGTGCGATGCCCTTGTCCGGGCTTGCGGTGGAGACACCCATGAACGGATCAGCTACCTTTCCACCAAACATTTGTTAGGTGACTGCTCGGTGAGGAAAGGTAGCAGCCGATGGAGCTGGACGGGAGGGTCGCCGTCGTCACCGGCGGCACACGCGGGGTCGGCGCGGGCATCGCGCGGGCCCTCCTCGGGGCGGGGGCGCGGGTGGTCGTCTGCGCTCGCAGGCCGCCGGACGCGCCGGTCTCGGAGGGGGGCCGCGAGGCCGCCTTCGTCCCCGTCGACCTGCGCGAACCCGCCGCCGTCGGCGCGTTCGTCGTCGGCGTCGGCGAGCGGTACGGACGGCTGGACGTGCTGATCAACAACGCGGGCGGCACGCCCTACCGGCTCCTGGGGGAGAAGGATTCCGAACGGCACGCGCGGGTGATGGAGTTGAACCTGACCGTCCCGCTGCGGGTCTCGCTGGCCGCCCACGGCCTGCTCCGGGCCTCGCACGGCTCCGTCGTCATGATCGGCAGCGTCAGCGCGACCCGGCCCTCGCCGGGCACGGCCGCGTACGGCGCCGCGAAGGCGGGCCTGGAGAGCCTCGCACGCTCGATGGCGGTGGAGTGGGCCCCGTACGTCCGGGTGAACACCCTGGTCCTCGGGATGGTCCGGACCGAACTCTCCCCTCTGCACTACGGGGACGAGGAGGGCATCGCGGCCGTCGCCCGGACCGTGCCCCTCGGCCGGCTCGCCGAGCCCTCGGACGTGGGGGAGGCGGCGGTCTTCCTCGCCTCCGACCGGGCCGCGTACGTCTCGGGGGCCTCGCTGCTGGTGCACGGGGGCGGCGAGCGCCCCGCGTTTCTGGACGCCGCGACCGTCAACCACGCGACCGCCGGCGAGGCGACCGCCGACAGGACGACCGCCGGCAGGACAACCACCGACAGGACAACCACCGACAAGGAGAGCTGAGATGGGGCTGTGCGAGGGCCGGGTCGTGATCGTGACGGGCGCGGGGCGGGGGCTGGGGCGGGCGCACGCGCGCGCCTTCGCCGCCGAGGGGGCGAGGGTCGTCGTCAACGACCTGGGGGTGGGGCTCGACGGCTCCGCCGGGTCCGGCTCGCCCGCCGGGCAGGTGGTGGAGGAGATCCGTACGGCGGGCGGCGAGGCCGTGGCGCACGGCGGCGACATCGCCACGGAGGAGGGGGCGGCCTCGCTGGTCGCCGCCGCCCTGGACGCCTTCGGGCGGCTCGACACCCTGGTCAACAACGCGGGCTTCCTGCGGGACCGGATGCTGGTGAACCTCGGCGAGGACGACTGGGACGCGGTGATGCGCGTCCATGTGAAGGGCCACTTCCTGCCGCTGCGGCACGCGGCCGCGTACTGGCGCGCGGAGGCCAAGGCGGGCCGTGAGCCGGTCGCCCGGGTGGTCAACACCACCTCGGGCGCGGGCCTGGCGGGCAGCGTCGGACAGGGCAACTACGCGGCGGCCAAGGCCGGGATCGTCGGTCTGACCCTGGTCGCGGCGGCGGAGATGGGCCGCTACGGCGTCCAGGTCAACGCCATCGCCCCGGCGGCCAGGACGCGGATGACGGAGGGGGCCTTCGCGGGTCTGGAGGGCGTGCCGGAGGACGTCTCCCCGCTGGTCGTCTGGCTGGGCTCGGCCTCCTCGGCGGGAGTGACCGGCCGGGTCTTCGAGGCGGAGGGCGGCCGGATCACCGTCATGGAGGGCTGGCGCCCGGGTCCGACGGCCGACAAGGGGGCGCGGTGGAGCCCCGCGGAGGCGGGCGAGACGGCGCTGAAGCTCCTGGGGGAGGCGGAGGTGCCACAGCCGGTGTACGGCTCCGGTGGGTGAGGGGCCTCGGCCGGTGAGGCGCTTGGTCGCGGCGCGCCGGGCCCCGGTCTCCTGACGCCCGGCGGCCGCCGTCCGCACCGCGAGGCCCGTTCGCGGCCGGACCTTCGCACTCCGGAGGGCCGCGGACCGGGTGTGGGGCTGTCCGCAACCCGTCGGCCACCCTGGCCGTCCAGGGCGCGGGCCGATGACCGAGGAGCAGGTCCGCGCTTTCCAACGATCAGGAACCGAGCCCTCAGGACCCGAGCCCTCAGGAACCGAGCCCTCAGGACCCGAGCCCTCAGGACCCGAGCCCTCAGGACCCGAGCCCTCACGAGCGAGCGCTCACGAGCCGAGGCGGCGTCCGAGCGCGCTCGTCGCCGTCGAGCTCTGCATCGTGAACGCCACCGTCCCCGGCAGATAGCGGTCCTGCGACCACTCCACCGGGTTCCCCGCCGGGTCGGTCGAGTGCCGCCGCTCCCGCAGCAGCGACTCCCCGACCCGGCAGCCCAGCAGTTCCGCGTCGTCGGCGTCGGCCGGCACCAGGTCGATGGTGTGCCGCGCGTCGGCGAACAGCACGCCGTGCAGCTCCAGTTGCTCCGAGTGCGAGACCGTGTCGAGCGGCATCCCGGCCACCAGCTCCCCGATCCGCTCCGGATACGTCGTGCGTTCCACCATCACCGGGCTGCCCGCGAGCGTCCGCAGCCGCCGCACCCGGTAGACCGGCGCGCCCTCCTCGACACGGAGCTTCTCGGCCTCCTCCGCGTCCGCCGGGACCCGTTCGACCGCCACGATCCGGCCACCCGGCTCCTCGCCGAGCGAGCGCGCCCAGCGCGTGAAGGAGCGCAGCTCGCCGAAGCTGTGCAGCCGCGGGCCGCCGAGGACAACCCGGCGCGAGCCACGCCGGGAGGTGATCAGACCGTCGGTGCGCAGCGCGGCAAGCGCCTGCCTGACCGTCCCCCGGGACACGCCGTAACGGCGGGCCAGTTCGTCCTCCGCCGGCAGCTTCGCCCCGGAGCCGTACCGGCCCGCCGTGATGGCGGTCCGCAGATCGGCGGCGACCTTCAGATACAGCGGCGTCCGCGCCGGTTCCTCACTCACACGCCCACCCTGTCATGCGCCCCGCTCACCCGACCAGGGAGCTCAGCAGCTCGGGGTCGACCTCGGTCAACGAGTCCGCCAGCGTGACGCCTTCGGTCCCGGCGAAGGCCCCGAGCGGCTCCGTCGACGGCACCGCGAGGACGCGGCACCCGGCGGCGACGGCCGAGGTGACCCCCGTCGGGCTGTCCTCGACCGCCACGCACCGCCCCGGCTCGGCGCCGAGCGCCACGGCCGCCGCCAGATAGGGGTCGGGCTCCGGCTTCGTCCGTACGGTGTCCTCGGCGCCGAACAGCGCGTCGAACCGGTGCCCGTCCAGGGTCCTCGCCACCTGGGCGACGACCGCCCGCGGCGAGGCGGAGACGAGCGCCGTCGGCACCCGGCTCTCGCGCAGCGCGGCGAGCAGCCGCAGCGCGCCCGGGCGGGGCGCGGCGGCCACCGCGAGCCGGCCGGCGAAGTCCGCGCCCAGCTCGGCGGCGAGTTCGGCCGCCGGCGCGTCCAGATACGTGTGGAGCAGGGCCGCCGTGTCCTCGACGGACCGGCCGGTCACCGCCGTCCGGCGCTCGGCGTCCAGGGCGCGGCCCCGGCGCGCGGCGGCGCCCTCGACGACGTCCAGCCAGACGCCCTCGGTGTCGACGAG